>JBCDEX010000090.1:0-6718 GCA_039178995.1 Pseudomonadota bacterium
GAGCAACAGACCTTACCTGATGCAAATGTAACAACATTTCAAGGGCTTATACTCAGCCTGCAACAGTTTTGGGCACATTACGGTTGCGCTGTTTTGCAGCCACTTGATTTGGAAGTGGGCGCGGGTACGTTTCACCCTGCGACCTTTTTGCGAGCCATTGGCCCTGAAAATTGGAACGCCGCATACGTTCAACCGTGTCGACGACCGACCGACGGACGTTATGGTGAAAACCCAAACCGACTGCAACACTATTATCAATTCCAAGTGGCGCTTAAGCCGTCACCCAGCAACATTCAAGAACTCTACATTGAGTCGCTTAAATACTTAGGCATTGACCCCTTGATGCACGACATACGCTTTGTTGAAGACAACTGGGAATCGCCGACATTAGGCGCATGGGGATTGGGCTGGGAAGTGTGGCTCAACGGCATGGAGGTGACCCAGTTCACCTATTTCCAACAAGTGGGTGGATTGGAGTGTTTCCCAGTCACCGGTGAAATCACCTATGGTTTAGAACGCATTGCCATGTATCTCCAAAACGTAGAAAGCATTTACGACCTGGTGTGGACAGAAGGCCCATCGGGTGTTGTTACATACGGCGACGTGTTTCATCAAAACGAAATTGAAATGTCGCATTATAATTTTGAACACGCACCGGTCGACGATTTGTTTGCTCAGTTTGATGTGTACGAACGTGAAAGCCAATCGTTGATTGAAGCTCAGCTGCCATTGCCAGCTTACGAAATGGTTATGAAAGCATCGCACACTTTTAACTTGTTAGACGCACGTCATGCAATCTCAGTGACCGAACGTCAACGGTTTATTTTACGCGTTCGAAATTTAGCGCGCTTGGTGGCTCAAGCGTATTTTGATTCGCGTTTGGCTCTGGGTTTCCCATTAGCGGGTGAACAAGAAAAACAAGACGTCTTGAATCGTTTAAACGCCGAAGAGAAAACAAACACCACCACACCATCGACAAAAGAGTCTGCTTAATATGTCTAATACCACCGCAAGTTTTTTAGTGGAAATTGGTACCGAAGAGTTGCCACCAAAATCATTATTGAGTTTATCAAACGACTTCATGTCGTTAATCACAGATCAGTTAGACGATCTTAAGCTGTCGTATGAGTTAGCCACACCACTTGCGTCTCCGAGACGCTTAGCGGTTAAAATTGACGGCTTACAAGTTAAACAAGATGATTTTGTTGAAGAAAAATTAGGTCCCCCGATCAAAGCGGCGTATGACAAAGACGGCGAACCCACAAAAGTTGCTCATGGATTTGCTCGCAGCAATGGTTTGTCGCTTGATGAGTTAACTCAAAAAGAAACCAGCAAAGGCGTTCGCTTGGCTGCGGTGATTGAGCACAAAGGAAAAGAAAGCCAAGCGTTTCTACCTGAGGTGGTTGAGCACGCATTAACAAAACTTCCCATTCCGAAACGCATGCGTTGGGGAAATACCCGTTCAGAATTTATCAGACCGGTTCATTGGGTGTTAATGTTGTTAAACGACGAAGTTATTGACGCAAATTTGTTTGGGTTGCCTTCAGGAAATACAACGCGCGGTCATCGTTTTCATCACCCAGAAAAATTAGTCGTAGCACACGCAGATGAGTACGAACACACCTTAGAAACCAAAGCGTATGTCGTAGTGAATGGCGAAAAACGAAAGCAACGTATTTTAGAAGGCGTTAAACAAGCCGCCGAGTCAAAAAAAGGCGTGGCAAAAATTGACGACGCATTGTTAGATGAAGTGACGGCTCTGGTTGAATGGCCTGTTGTGTTGTCAGGTGATTTCGATCAAGCGTTTTTAAACGTGCCTTCAGAAGCATTGATTTCTTCGATGCAAGAACATCAAAAATATTTTCCGGTTGTAAATGAACACGACCAACTCATGCCACATTTTATTACGGTGTCTAACATTGAGAGCAGCGATCCAGCACTGATTATCTCAGGCAATGAGCGTGTGATTCGGCCACGTTTATCAGACGCAGCCTTCTTCTTTGACACCGATAAAAAAGACACCTTAATGTCTCGTCGAGACGCGCTCAAAAAAGTGGTGTTTCAAAAACAATTGGGTTCTTTGTACGATAAAACCGAACGCATTGAAGCCTTGGCCTGTTACTTATCATCGGTAATCGATAATGGGGATACTTCCGCGCTGAGTCGCGCCGCTGAATTGTGTAAAGCGGATTTGACCACCAACATGGTCCTTGAGTTTTCAGACTTACAAGGCATTGCAGGTTCATATTATGCGGCACACGATAGTGAATCGGACGATGTTGCACTGTCCATAAAAGAACATTATTTGCCAAAATTTTCAGGCGATCGATTGCCCTCTTCTCATATGGGCACGCTGTTGGCGATTGCTGATCGAGTGGATACGTTGGTGGGTATTTTTGGCATCAACCAAATTCCAACGGGCTCAAAAGATCCGTTTGGTTTACGGCGCGCGAGCTTAAGTGTGTTGCGTTTGTTGATTGAAAATAACTTAGACGTTGATTTGAAACCGCTCTTTGAAATGGCGGTTGAATTGTATTCAGACAATCAACTGAGCAACCCAAAAACCGTTGATCAAAGCGTTCAATACGTCATGGAGCGACTCAGATCATGGTATGAAGAGCAGTCGATCGATGTGCATGTCTATTTAGCCGTTGATGCGAAGGGAATTACAACGCCGTTGAATTTTGATCAACGCGTTCAAGCGACGTCTGTTTTCTCTCAACTTGAGGTGTCTGACTCTTTGGCGTCCGCGAATAAACGTGTGTCCAATTTGCTTGAAAAAGCCACGGGCGATATTCCGTCAATTAATGAATCGTTGTTTCTTGAAGAACAAGAGCGTGTGTTATTTTCTGCAATGACCGATGCAAAAAAAGACATTGAGCCATTGGTGTTAGATAAAGCGTATGAAGACACATTGGTGCGTTTGGCACAACTGGAATCGCCCGTCGATGCATTTTTTGAACACGTAATGGTCATGGCAGACGATGAGAGTGTTCGAGATAATCGTTTGGCGTTGTTAAGTGATTTGAGAAACATGTTTTTGAACGTGGCGGACATTTCGTTTTTAGTTAAAAAGTAAGATGATCCAAGAATGGTATTAGGTGTTTTCAAGTAACACACGCAACGTGTATTCTTGAAATGTGATCACGTCGCCGGACACAATTTTACGACGGCGTCGCGTTTCAATGTCGCCGTTCACGCTGACCAGTTCGTTGTCGATGCACAGCTTGGCGTCTCCTCCGCTGTTCACCAAGCCTTCAAATTTGAGTATTTTGTACAGCTCGACGGGTTCGCTGTGAATGTAAACGGTTTGCATGGGTGTGCTCACTTCGAGGTCAACAGTAAATCGAACACCGAGTGGCCTAAGCCCATGCCGCGACGTTCAAACTTGGTTTCAGGGCGCCACAAGGGTTTGTCACAGTAGCCTGATGGCGAGCTGCTTTGATTTACAAAGTCGTCGCGTTTGGAAAACACCGACAGGCAATGTTTGGCGTAATCTTCCCAATCGGTGGCCACGTGAATCAAGCCGCCGTGAATGAGTTTTTGTCGCGCTAAATCCAAAAACCCGTCATTGATCAAGCGTCGTTTATGGTGCTTTGTTTTGTGCCAAGGGTCTGGAAAATAAATCTGCAAGCGGTCAATGCTGTGATCAGGAATGCACAGATTGAGAACATCAATGGCATCGCATTCATACACGCGAATGTTGTCAATCTGATCTTGTTGCATGATTTGAAGTAACTTGCCGACACCAGGCGTGTGGACTTCAATGCCAATAAAGTTTTCATTAGGCGCGCCGAGTGCCATCATCGCCAAGGAGTCGCCCATGCCAAATCCGATTTCTAAATTCAGTGAGCCAGCGCGACCAAATGTGCTGTCGGGTGATATCAAACCGTCGTCTAGCTGTAAGCCAAACAGAGGCATTCCGCTGTCGTACGCGGCTTGTTGCCCTGTGGTCATGCGACCGGTGCGGAGCACAAAGCTTTTGATGCGCTTAGGGTGCGACACATCGTGTTGGTTTGAGGGCGTGTTAGGGTCTGTGTTGTCTGTCACTTGGAACGCTCGACGTTAAATGTGAGAATGAATGTGAACGGCGCTGATGGCCAACATCGCCCAGGCAATGAGTATGCACACACCGCCGATGGGGGTAATGGCGCCTAAGATCTTGATATCCGTTAAGGCGAGCGCGTATAAGCTCCCAGAGAACAAGATCATGCCGACGATCAATGCACCGGATGCGCGGGTTAACCAGTTGATGTGGGGGTACTTTGTGATCAGCAAGGCCAACGCCAGCAAGGTGAAGGTGTTGTAAAAGTGGTACTGGTTCGCGGTGTCCCACACCGACAAATGATACGGGCTGAGTCGTTCTTTTAAGGCGTGTGAACCGAACGCGCCGAAGGCAACGGCCAAGAAACCGCTGAGTGCGCTGATGAGTAAGGGGTTAAATTGAATCATAAAACGGCTGTGGCTCGTGTGTGTGATGAGACGCATTAAAAAAGGCTACCATTGGTAGCCCTTGAGTCGTGTGCCATTGCATTAGATCGTTGCGGGCAATAAATGCTGCTTGAGCTTTTTCATGGCGTTGTTTTCCAGCTGACGAATGCGCTCCGCAGACACGTTGTATTTGTCGGCCAATTGATGCAATGTTTGCTTGTTGTCTTGCAACCAGCGCTGTTGCACGATGTCTCGGCTGCGTTCATCCAAGGCTTTCAAGGCATCTTTGAGCTGGTTTTGTTGCTCAAGCCCGTCACGCTCTTGTTCGACACGTGCAGCAGGGTCTTGGCTTTCATCGGCCAAATAATGAACCGGTGCGGTGATCACCGCATTTTCTGATTCGGTGCTTTGAGGCAGATCAAAACTTAAGTCGGAGCTGGATAAGCGTGACTCCATTTGACGCACGTCTTTCTCTTTTACGTTTAAGCTGTTCGCAATGTCAGTGACTTCGTTGTTGTTGAGCCACGCCAAGTTTTTCTTGTTTTTGCGCAGATTAAAGAACAATTTGCGCTGCGCTTTTGTGGTGGCGATCTTAACAATTCGCCAGTTGCGCAAAATGTATTCATGAATTTCGGCTTTGATCCAATGCACCGCAAACGAGACTAAGCGCACATCGTGCTCAGGGTTAAAGCGTTTGACCGCTTTCATAAGACCCACATTGCCTTCTTGAATGAGGTCGGCTTGAGACAATCCGTAGCCTGAATAGCTGCGTGCGATGTACACTACAAAGCGAAGGTGAGCAAGCACCAACTTACGCGCTGCGTCAATGCTTTGGTTGTAGTAGAGGTCGTCCGCAATGCTGCGTTCTTCTTCTCGGGTCAATACAGGGATACCACTTACGCCCTGCACATACTCCGACAGACTGGCGCCTGGAGACAATATGTTTGCTGGAAGTAATTTTTTACTCATAGTGACCTTTTAATACCTATTTAATGATTCGTACAGGACAGTTTAGCAGTTAATGTTTAGACACGACAAGTGCCATAAGTTCCATTACACCAAGCGCTGCGCCCGCCTTAAACGGTGCTTAAGACGGTTCTATTTCAGCTAAGTGATGTGTCACCACCAACCATGCGCCTAACCAGCCGAGGAAAATACCCGTTAAAATGAGTCCAGCTGAATCAGAGAAGGTCAGAGACAGCAACTGAAAGTCGCTGCCGTATAAGTTCATCAATCGATTAAACGGTGCTTGGACAAAGTACTTCGTGGTTAAAATTGCCAACCAGGCGATTAGACCGCCGCCTAAGCCTAGCCAAAAACCGGAGTATAAAAAAGGCCTTCGGACAAATTGATTGCTGCCGCCCACCAGTTTGACGATGACGATTTCTTGACGACGGTTTTCAATGCTCAGTTTGATAGTGTTGCCGACGACGAGTAAAACGCCCAACGACAACAAGCAAATTAGAATCAAGGTCAGTCGTTTGCCAAGCTGCATAAACCGATACAGTCGTTGCACCCAATCCATATCGAGTTGAACGGTTTGCACACCGGGCATTTTTTTAAACGTTTTGATTAATTCTTTCACGCGCACGGGCGGTAGATTGTCTTTGTACTGCACTTCAATCGACGGTGGAAATGGGTTTTCATCGATATTTTGCAGCGCGTCGCCGAGCCCAGAATGCGTTTTGAAAAACGCCATGGCTTGATCGGTGGTGACAAATTCTGCTTTGGTGATGTGGGTGTTTTTCTTCAAGCGATCGGTTAACGAATCGCCCTGCTCGTTGGTGATGTCTTTGTCTAAAAATAATGAAATTCGCGTGCCATTATTCCAATTCGCGCTGACCGTTTCAACGTTGCTCAAAGTGATGTATAAAATTGCGGGCAATGCCAATGCGATGCCAATCACCAACCATGTCAACAAACTCGACAACGGTTCGACCAACAAGCGCTCTAAACTGTTTTTTGCGCTGAACGTGTGATGACGCAGCCACGCTCGAAATGGCGTGTCTAAGGGTCTGTGCTGTGGTTCAAAATTATTTTGCATTAGAGTGTGTCTACATTAAGCTAAGTTGTTGATCAGTTCGCCGTTGTTCAAATTCAACAAGCGGTGGTTCATTCGCGCAATCAGAGCCAAATCATGCGTGGCAAGCAAAATGGTGGTGTTTTGTTGGCGCAATCGTTCAAACAAACTCATGATCTCGATCGACAAAGTTGGATCCAAGTTTCCGGTGGGTTCATCCGCTAAAATAACACGCGGACCATTCACAATCGCGCGGGCAATGCCGAC
>JBCDEX010000091.1:0-6513 GCA_039178995.1 Pseudomonadota bacterium
AAGCAATTCTGGGTTCTTACCCGAAGAGCGAGCGTGGTTGACCCAGGTGTATGACGAATTGCATTGGATTGACAGTTTTCGAGAGATTAATTTAGAAGCGCATCAGTACACGTGGTGGTCCAATCGAGGGCAAGCATGGGCGAACAACGTGGGGTGGCGTTTGGATTATCAGCTGGTGACTCCCAATATGAAGGGGCGTGCAGTGCATGCTGAGATCTATACAACACAGCGTTTTTCAGATCATGCGCCATTGATTATGGCGTATGACGTTAATTTGGTGTGAGTACTGGTCAGCACGTTAAAATCCATGTAAATTAACTGTTTTTCTGGGACGTAATGTCGCGATACAACGGCACGCGGTGTTCGGCTCCACATTAGATCATTTTAATTAAGGGTAGTTATGAACAACATCATCGAATGGATCATTCCAGCGGCTCATGCAGCACCAACACCCGCGGCACCTGCGCCTGCGGATCCAGGTTTGTTTCAATTTTTATTGATCATCGGCATGTTTGCGATGTTTTACTTTATTTTGATTCGTCCACAAAAGAAACGTCAAAAAGCGCATGAAGAAATGGTCAATCAATTAAACCAAGGCGATGAAGTGGCAACCCATGCTGGTATCTTAGGTACGATTAAAGTGATTAAAGACGATTTCATCGTGCTCAAGGTATCGGACTCGGTAGAGCTTAAGTTTCAGCGTTCTGCGGTTCACATTGTGTTACCAAAAGGTACCATCAAAGACATTCAGTAAAGCAGTCGTTCATCTGCACGCATGAACCTGTGTTTAATAAGACAAATAAAATAAAAGAGGCATGGTATGGAAGAATTAGTAGGTACGCTCAATGGCTTCATTTGGAGCAATTGGTTGATTTATTTGTGCCTTGGCGCAGGACTGTTTTATTCCATTTTGACGCGCTTTGCTCAGGTTCGGCTGTTTGGCGAAATGTGGCGTTTGTTGTTTACCAATCGCGCGTCTGCGCAAGGTATCTCGTCGTTTCAGGCGTTAGCAGTTTCTTTAGCCGGTCGAGTCGGTGCAGGTAACATTGCCGGCGTTGCTGCGGCCATTGGCTTTGGCGGCCCAGGCGCTGTGTTTTGGATGTGGGTGGTTGCTTTCTTAGGAGCGTCCACGTCATTTGCAGAATCCACATTAGCGCAAATCTACAAAGAAGAGCACGAAGGCGAGTACCGTGGTGGACCTGCGTATTACATTGAGAAGTGCATGGGTCAAAAGTGGTACGCTTGGATTTTTGCCTTGGCGACCATCTTGGCGTGTGGTTTTTTACTTCCGACCGTACAAGCCAATGCAGTGGGCAATGCGGTGGCTTTGGTCTTAGGCTCTGGTGATGTGGTGCAAACCACGGCTCTCGGGAACATCAGTTCAACCAAAGTGATTGTCGCGGCGACCTTGGTGTTGGTCCTTGGGTTCATTTTCTTCGGTGGTATGAAGCGAATCGCACGTGTGGCTGAAATTGTGGTGCCATTCATGGCGTTTGCTTACATCGTCGTTGCACTGGTGATCATTGGTTTGCACATTGATCAAGTACCTGAATTGTTGCTCAGCATCGTGCGTGATGCATTCACGCCAATGGCGGGTATGGGGGCGGCCATCGGTTGGGGTGTGAAGCGTGGAGTGTATTCAAATGAAGCGGGTCAAGGAACAGGGCCACATGCAGCCGCCGCAGCGGAAGTAGAGCACCCAGCACAGCAGGGTTTGGTGCAAGCGCTGTCGGTGTACATCGATACCTTATTTATTTGCACGGCCACGGCGTTGATCATTTTGATCGCGGGTACGTACAACGTACATGCGGTGACAGAAGGCGCGTTCATCGTTCAGAACATCTCACCAGATACGGTGGCAAACAGCCCAGCATTTACGCAAATGGCGGTTGACAGTGTCTTCGTAGGTTTTGGCGAGCCATTTGTTGCCATTGCGCTGTTTTTCTTTTCATTCACCACATTGTTGGCTTATTTCTTTATCGCCGAAACGAATGTGGCGTACATCCAACGAAGCATTAAGATCCCTGGATTAATGGGGTTATTGAAGGTAGGGGTGTTAGTGGCTGTGTTCTACGGCACGGTTAAAACCGCTGATGTGGCCTGGGGATTAGGTGACTTAGGTGTTGGTTTAATGGCGTGGTTGAACATCATTGGTATTTTGATCATCTTCTTTATGGCGAAACCTGCGATGAAAGCTCTTAAAGACTATGAAGAACAACGCAAGAAAGACGATGGATCGATCTCGTTCGACCCGAAAAAACTGGGCATTAAGAACGCTGATTTTTGGGAAGAACGCCAGTAAGCTGTGATCATAAATGCATAAAAAAGCCTGGTTTTGATTGGGCTTTTTTTATGCGTGATCAAATGACCGCTCGAGACTACATATGCTTATGCCTTGGAGAATACGATGAATAAATCGCCGTTACAGTCAGATCAAGATCAGCCCAATCAAGCGGATCGTCATGAAGAGAATATTGAGTTGACTTTTGTACAGGTGACGGTGAGTGTGCTTGCATCAATGTTTGGTGTGCAAAGCGACAAAAATCGAATTCGCGACTTTAAATATGGAAAACCTAAGCACTTCATTGCAGGTGGTATTATTTTTGTGGTGCTCTTTTTACTTTTCGTGTTTTGCGTCGTGCAAATTGTTTTAGGTTAGTGTGCGCTCAAGTTGTATTAAAATGTATTGCGATCATGGATCGTAGATGGGTTTGTCTATAAAGTGGATATGATTGATGTTATATTTCTTGAGGATCATGCCGCTGTAGTTTCTCCTAATAATAGTCAGCACTTGGTGTGCCGATTTAACCGAATTTAATATATGCTGTCATTTAAAAAATCAATCAATTCATTAACGCCACAAGACGATTATACGCAAAGTATTTGGGCGACGCTGGATGGTTTTCGTGTGTTTGGAATGACTTTGGTGATTATTGGACACACATTAGGCTTGGTGGCTATTGGGTATGCAAAGCATGAAAACATCCCACTTCTTGAGATCATTAACCAAGTGCCTTGGTATATGGCATGGGTTGCGAATGCTCATTTGATGGTGGATTTGTTTTTCATTTTCAGTGGCTTCTTGATATCAAATATCTTGTTTAGAGAGCAAGAGAAAACGGGACGCATTAATGTCTCTCGATTTTACTTTAGACGATTTATGCGTCTAATGCCGGTGTATTTAGTTGTTTGTATACTGTTTTATTTAGGCGGTATTCCAAACAAAGAGACAATTTGGCGAAATCTACTGTACATCAATAATTTTTGGCCTCATCGTGAAGGTGCCGCAGATTGGACGTGGAGTTTGGCGGTTGAAGAACAATTTTATGTTTTGTTTCCTCTGTTTCTAATGCTCTTCCCAAAGAAGAATGCAGCGTTTTTTGTCACGGTCTTTTCTTTATATGTGTTGTCGTTTGTTATTCGTTTTCTAATCGTCATGAATAATGAGTTATTCACGCAGTTTCAAATCTATGATCAGCTTAGTAATGAAGCCTTAGATAATGCCTACTTAAGTGAGTTGTATGATAATTTGTATACGCGTTTTGGGGCGTTCATGTGCGGTATCATGGTGGCATACCTTTATCGATACAAGCGTGAACAGGTTGATCACTTTTTTAATGTATCTAAGCTGGGGCCGAACTTGTTGTTGTTGGCGTATGTATTTTTTGTGTTTTTTGTATTCATGGTCTGGCAAAAAAAAATCGACATGCCTCAAGGTTTTGTGATTGCCTATTACACAGGCTACCGCAATTTGTTCTCGCTTGTATTTGTGTTTGTTATATTGGCTCTGTTAGTGAGAGGGAAGTATACATTTGCTCTGGTTCGATTGTTCACGCACAGGATGTATTTTGGGCTGGCTCAGCTTGTGTATTCAGCGTATTTGATTCATATTCCTTGTGTTGCTGCGGCGTGCTTTTTTACGCACTTTTTTATCACGAAATCTTGGTTTGATCAGTCAACTTTATACATCGGATCAACCTTTTTTATTGGCTTGATTCTGGGGTGTATTCTGACCTATTTTATGTCGTTTCTTATATATTCGTTTATCGAGAACCCTATGCTCGCTTATCGAGATAAGAAAACAGGGAAAAGTTTTAGGCAGGCTTCAAAAAATGAGACGCAGTAAATAAAATGGAATGATGCATTATTATTATGTTGATTATAGATGTTAATTTTTTTGGGGCCAGTTGATGAAGCAGAATGGTTTATACGTATCGTGTTTTTTGTATTCGCTTATTTGCGCTGTTGAATTAGGGGTTATATTATTTCTTAACACTGGTCACTTTACATTTTCTCTGGATGATCCGTACATCCATTTCTCAATTGCTGAAGGCATCAGAAATGGAGTGTATGGCATTAATTTCAATGAGTTTACAGCGCCTGGTTCAAGCATTATATGGCCGTTCTTGGTCGCGCTTGCATCGTATATTTTCGACCCAAGTGTCTTTGTGTTGACGATTAATTTTTTACTCGGTTTAGCCATATTGGTGTGTGTGTACACCATATTCAAAGATTATATTTTTGTTCAATCGCCAGAGATATTTAACAAATATTGGTCTGCCATTGCTCTTGTATATATTTTACTGTCTAACTTGGTTGGCTTGGTGTTTGTCGGTATGGAGCACAGTCTCCAAGTATTTTTGGCCGTTTATGTGTTGTATCGATTGTTGGCGTTTGAGAAAGGAGAGCCATTAACGCGTTTTTTTTGGATTGCGTTATGCGGTCTTCCGCTTGTGCGTTATGAGTGCTTGGCATTTGTTTTTCCAATATTGGCCTATTTGTTCTATAAAAAATACAGAGTCTCTTCTGTCACAGTGGGAATTGTTGTCGTTGCATCGCTTGCTTGCTTCTCGATGTTTTTGTTGCATAATGGCATGCATGCGTTGCCCAATTCCGTATTGGCAAAAAGCTCATTGATTCCTAATTTACACCCATTGCTGAAATACCCGTTAAACTTACTGAAAAATATAATCAATCCATTCGGTTGGGCGTTGCTGTTTTTCAGTGTGGTGTTATTGCGTTATTTTATTAGCAATCGAAACCCGCTGGCGTGCGTGTTTTGCTTGGCTGGATTTGGGCATTTAGTCGCAGGGCAGTTGTGGTGGTATGGTCGTTATGAAACGTATTTGTTGGTCACCTTGTCAATTGTGACGGTGTACCTTTATCAAGAAAACGTAGTTGCATGGTTGAGTCATCGTCGAGATCGACGGAAAAAATTGATTATTCCAAGCGTATTAATGTGCATTCCGTCACTGTTTATTGTTGTTACGATTCCGCTCGGTGCTCATGGTATTTACCTTCAAAACGTTCAGTTGCATAAATTAGCCACGCAATACCACCAAGGCTCAGTAGCCATTCATGATATTGGATTGGCAAGCTATAAGAATGACCACTACGTACTGGATTTGTGGGGACTGGCAAATAAAGAGGCGCTGGATTATCGTCGAACGGTTTCGCGCAGTGACACCGCGTGGGTCAAGGAGCTGGTGGATAAGCATCAGGTGAATCTTATTTGGTTAACGCATGGTTGGTTTAAAAGCGTGCCTCAAGAGTGGATAAAGGTTGCGACGTTTCATCGTAATGATTTTACCTACGCAATACCTGGTGTGGGTGCTGTGAGTCTCTATGCTCGAACGCCTGAATCGGTGTCAGGGATAGTGACGTCACTTAAAGCGTGGAAGTCAGAGTTGATTGAACCAAGCGTACTAGAGTTTCACTAACCCGCTCTGAGACATTCATTAATAACTTCTGTCCTCGTCGGCGTTACCATCTTATTGAACGTGTGCAGAAGGGCGTTTTATGAGGTAAGTAATGACAGTCGTAGAGTTATTTTAACAGTGAGCTGGCCTCATCTGTATCCAGACGCGCCATTAGCGGTTTGAACTTCTCCAGCGGATGGTCGAGCAAGGCCTCTTGAGAAAAGCTTAATTCCGTATTCAAGAAGGCTTCTGCGGCAACACAGGTCTCAGGAAGCACCGGCTTTAGATACGCCATGATTAACGCAAACTGATTGATTGATTGAGAGCATACCGCCACGACCTGATCGTGAGTGCTGTCGTCTTTGGCCAGTTTCCACGGTTCTTGAGCGTCAAAAAAGGCATTCGCATCGTCTGCCAGAGCCATGATCATGCGCATGGCCTTTGAATATTCGCGCTGCTCGTACAGCTCTGAAATGTCGGTGGCAGCTGCTTGTGCGTTTTTCCATAAAGCCTGATCTGGCAATGTGCTGCTGGTTTTTCCGTCGTTCAGTTTGTGAATGAATTTGATACTACGGCTGGCCAAATTTACTACTTTTCCGACCAAATCGCTGTTCACTTTTTGCACGAAGTCTTGAAGGTTTAAGTCGATGTCGTCGACGGTTGCGCTGAGTTTTGTGGCGAAATAGTAGCGTAAGTAATCGCCAGAAAAAGACGCCAAGTAATCGTGCGCAGTGATGAACACGCCTCTGGATTTGGACATCTTTTCACCGTTGATGGTTAAAAAACCATGAGCGTAGACTGCATTGGGGGTTCT
>JBCDEX010000092.1:0-6487 GCA_039178995.1 Pseudomonadota bacterium
CTGCCGTCGGTGGCGTACATCGATAATGACAAATCGAGCACAATTACTAAGGCGTCGCGTTTTTCAAACACGGGGGCCGGGCTTTTCTCCCAGCTTGGACCGCTGAGTGCAAATACCGACAGCAGAGCGGCACAGCATGCACTGTAAAACCAAGTGGATTTGGATGTGCTCGATGACCCTGGGATGATCAGGTGATCGAGCAAGTGCGTATCAATGTGCTTTGACCAGCCTTTTTGCGCGCTTTTTTTATGTGTCCAAACGGCATACAGTAACCACGCAACAGGGATCATAAGGAGTAAGAAAAAAGGACGTAAAAAATGAATGGGTAACTCCATGCTCACGAGGCCTCCTTGTTCATGTGTGTTTTACTTGCGCGGCCACGAAATAAATAGAACAACGCAATGGCGCTCAAAAGCAGCATGGCAAACAGTAACGGGTAATGAGACAGCGAGCGTTGAAGTTTGAACGAATGTCGCGCATGTTCGACGGGCTCGAGCTCATCAAGCAGTTGATAAATACTTTCAAGTTCGTCGGAGTTTTTTGCTCTGAAGTATTGACCGTTGGTGCGCTTGGCAATTTCTTTTAAGCTGACTTCGTCCAGTTCAGAACCACGGGTAATGTTGAATAGCTGTCCAAAGACACTGTTGCTTTGTCCATCAGAACCAATGCCAATGGTGTAAATTTTGACGTTATCGGCATGCGCCATATTGGCAGCTTCTAATGCGTCAATAGTGCCTGCTGTGTTGCTGCCATCGGTTAACAAAATTAAAATGCGTTGCTCACTGGGGCGTTTGCGCAAGGTCTTAATGGACAATCCAAGTGCGTCGCCAATCGCCGTGTCTTTTCCGGCGTAGCCCAGTTCTAATTCATCTAAGTATTGGCTGATTGTTTTTAAATCAAAGGTGAGTGGCGCGTGAAGAAACGCTTTGGTGCCAAATACGATGAGTCCGAGTCGGTCGCCTTGACGACGTTCAATGAAGTCCCCAAGCAATTGTTTGACTAAGTCGATGCGGCGTATTGCGGTGTTTTGATAGCGCATGTCGGCTTCGTCCATGCTGCCCGAAATGTCGACGGCTAATAAAATATCACGTGTCTGACTGGGTATCTGCATTTCGTCGCTGACCATGTGAGGGCGTGACGCAGCGAGCAACACGGTGAGCCAAATCAAGGCCAATAACAGCCACATGAATGGGTTGGATTGAGACGCGCTGGCTTGATCCGCATGGTGGTTGGATAGACGATCAAAAAAAGGCGTCCACAAGGCATCGTCATTGCCCGACTTGGCAGCCGGTATGAAAAAATACACCAGTAATGGCAATGGCAGTAACACAAAGACCCATGGCCACATCAGTTCGAAGCTTTCACTTCCCATGAGCACCTCGATTGGATTTGTCTGCGTACTGAGTGTTGATCCATTGTTTGATTTTTTTATGGAACGCGGTCACGTTGAGTGCGGTTGTTTTTTGATACACACCGTGGCGTAATGCGGATTGTTCGTCCGCTTTAAAGGACACTTTAGGCGCTTGGTTTAACACATACTTTACCCACGCATCGCCGCTTAACGACGCAACGCGCTGCCGGCCCTGAGTGAAAATGGCGACTTGCTTCAGTACGGTGTTCACGCATTGCAGGTATGCGCTCACGTCGTGATCGTCTTTGTATTGGCGCAGACCGCTGTCGAGCGCATCCAATGCGTTCATGGCCTGCATTGCGCTGCGTTTTTTCTTCGCGCGCGCGCGATACAGTAAGAGCACAATCAACGCCAGCAGTGCAAGAACCGCATACCAGCCGAGTGCGAGAGGCCACCATGAGAGCCAATCGTCCATGCCATGCAATGGCTTTAAATCATTTAACGACGGCGTCATGCGTTATCCCTTCCTTAGATGTTGACGCAACACATGCAATGGCTCGTCATGAGTGTAGCACTGCACAAATGGAATGGCGTATTGCTTGAAGGTGTCTGTAATGAATTGTTGTTGTTGTTCAAAGCTGTCTTGATAGCGCTGTTTGAATTGGCTGGATTGCGTGTTGAGTTTTAACGTGGTTTTCCCATTGCCGAAGACCGCGTGGCTCATGGTGGGCATGTTGTGCTCAATCAAGTCCATGACTTGAATGCAGAACACATTGTTGTGTTTGCACAGTTCTAACAATTTTCTCACGCAGGGTTCATCGAAACCATGAAAGTCACTGATGATGAACACACTGGCGCTGGTTTTTGCCACAAGCTGCAGTTGTTCCAGAGCACGCAACAGTGATTGGCTCGGTATCGAGTGTATCTGACGATCACGTGTGAGCTGTTGATTGTAGTCACACACCGTTTGCAAATACTGCAACACGATCTTTTTGGTGCTCTTAGGTTTGATCATCTGGTGGGTGTCGTCATTAAATACAAGCCCCCCAACACGGTCTTTATTTTGCGTGCCTGACCATGCAATCAGAGCGGATAAGGTAGCGCTCATAGTCGACTTAAAACAATGCTGGCTGCCAATAAAGTTGGACATGCGCTGATCAACGCACAACAGCACTGGACGTTCGTGTTCTTCGCGAAATGTTTTGGTATGCGCTTTGCCACTTCGGGCGGTAACGCGCCAGTCAATGGTGCGCACGTCATCGCCGGCCTGATAGGCTCGGACGTCTTCAAACTCTAAGCCTCTGCCGCGGAAGTTGCTGCGGTAAGAACCCGCTGCTAAGGCACGGCTTTGCCGCCATTGAGGGGCAATGAATTTGGCCGGCAATTGCGCATCAATTAAATGACTTAATTGTGTGTAAGCGCCATAGACGTATTGTTTCGCAGAGTCTTTCATGGAGGTGTTGTTATACCACTGGGACTTGTTTGACGATGCGCTCAATCAATTGGTCTTTGCTGATGCCTTGTGCTTCTGCTGCGTAACTGGCGATGATTCGGTGTCTGAAGACGTTGTACACCACGGCTTGTACATCGCCTGGGTTCACAAAGTCACGACCGTTTAACCAGGCATGTGCACGGGCGCATCTATCTAAGGCAATTGTTGCACGTGGGCTGACGCCGTACTCGATGAACTGCTTCAATTCGGCATCGGGGTATTTTTCAGGATAGCGAGTCGCGGCCACCAGCTGAACAATGTATTGCTCGATGGCGTCCGACATGTGCAATTGTAAGCATTGCTGACGTGCCAAATGAATGTGTTCTTTGGTGAGCTGGATGTTCGGTTCATTCTGCTCGTCACTGCCCGCTTCGTTACGCGTCAGGTGCAGAATTTTCAACTCGTCTTCGGCGCTTGGGTAATCAACCACCACGTGCATTAAAAAACGATCCAGTTGCGCTTCGGGAAGTGGGTAGGTGCCTTCTTGCTCTAACGGGTTTTGAGTCGCCATCACCAAAAACAAGTCGGGCAGGGGGTAGCTGGTGTTGCCGACACTGACTTGTTTCTCTGACATGGCTTCTAATAAAGCCGATTGTACTTTTGCGGGTGCGCGGTTAATCTCATCGGCCAAAATCAGATTGTGAAAAATAGGACCCGATTGAAATTCAAATTCGCCCGTCGCAGGACGAAATATGTCAGTTCCGGTGATATCGCCTGGAAGTAAGTCGGGGGTGAATTGGATGCGTTGAAATTCGCCTTCCATTACGTCAGACAGCTTTTGAATGGCGCGTGTTTTTGCCAATCCTGGGGCGCCTTCAACCAATAAGTGACCGTTGGCCAATAGTGAGATCAATAAGTTGTCGATCAGCTTGGTTTGTCCAATGATTTGGCCTTCTAACCAGCGTTGCAATGCTGCTAATGGGTTGGATGTGGTCTCTGTCACGTTGGGGGAATCTCCGATGAAAAGTTGTGTCTTGTTATGTTGCTTATTATATGGGTTATCAGCCATTTTTAAAGGGTGCCCACACGTGTTTTTTACGTTCTGTGTGAGGGTCTGAGTTGGCGAGGGATCAAGTGTACCAGTAAGTGACTGCTTAATATGTGCAAAGTTCCAGTTTCTTTCTTGATATGATGAGGTTAG
Source organism: Pseudomonadota bacterium (assembly GCA_039178995.1). Classification (GTDB taxonomy): domain Bacteria; phylum Pseudomonadota; class Gammaproteobacteria; order Pseudomonadales; family JBCDEX01; genus JBCDEX01. Next base: position 3,985 of record JBCDEX010000092.1, read on the forward strand.
GTATAGGATAAATCGCACAATGAAGTGGATATAAAATAGATTATTTGACGTATTTTCCGAGTGACTGGTTTAGAATGATCTTTGGTTGCTATGCAGAAGAACACACAAATAAGAAAAGGTGCGTATGAAGGACATGATTTCCATAGAAATGATTGAGTCGTTGGCGAAAGACGGCGTCTTGTCATTAATTAAATGGTCACCTAAGTTGCTGGGATCAGCGCTTATTTTGATCGTGGGCTTTTGGTTGGTGAATCGGATCATTCGACTATTTGACCAATTATTGAAAAATCGACGAGTGGACAGCACGTTGTCGGGTTTTCTGGAGAGTTTCCTCAGTGTGAGTTTGAAGTTTTTCGTTGTCATTGCTGCGCTGTCTTTGGTGGGTGTGAAGACCACCTCATTGGTCGCTATTTTAGGTGCTGCGGGTTTGGCGGTTGGTTTGGCATTGCAAGGCAGCCTCTCGAACTTTGCTGGTGGCATGCTGATCTTATTTTTTAAACCGTTCAAAGTAGGCGATTACATCAAGGTTGAGGAACGAGAAGGTTTTGTTGAAAAAATCATGATTTTCAACACGGTGCTTAAAACCTTTACCAACGAGATCATTATTCTGCCGAACAGCGATGTGGTGAATGGTGTGGTGAAAAATTTAACCGCACAGCGTGTTCGCGGTTTGGATCTGACATTGAGTGTGGCGTACGCCACCGATATTGATCACATGAGAGAGGTGGTGCTTGAGGTGTTGGCGAAAGACGAGCGTATCTTATTGGTGCCCGAGTCACAGGTGTACATCAGCGGTCATGGTGATAACGCAATTGAGGTCTTGGTCCGGGTGTGGGTGAACGCTGAAAACTATTGGCCGGTGAATTTTTATTTATGGGAAGAAATAAAGAAAACGTTTGATCGCAATCAAATTTCTATTCCATTCCCGCAGCGTGAAATTCACATGGTCTCGCTCGCTAAAGCAGACTGAGCGACTCGGCAGCCGATGTTGAACTAGGATATTGGCGTGAGCGTTGGAGGTTTGATTGAGAACTGAATGTCACTGACGCTCAATCGTCTTAATGAATGTGCCAGATCTTCGGTGATGCGCTTTTGCTGTGTAAAGTACAAGGAGTGTGATCCAGACGTTTGTACGTCCAAGTCGGCGTTTTCATCCTGCTCGAGATATGAACGGATACGCTTTGCAATGGCGGCACCTGAGTCCACCCATTGAATCTTTTTTCCTCGACTCGAACAGGCGTGCTGGAGTTCTTTTTTGACCAGTGGGAAATGCGTACAGCCCAGGACAATAGTGTCGAGTTCATCGCCATACGGGGCGTCCCAGAAAGGCTGTAAAATGTCGATGTAATCTTGCGAGGAGTGATGTTTGCACTCCAACATGTTTTCAGCCATGTCGACCAATGGGCGCGAGCCGACACGAATGACTTTGCAATCACTGGCAAAAGCGCTGATTAAATCCAAGGTGTATTGCCGTTTTACCGTACCGGGTGTGGCCAGCAAGCCAATGACTTTACTTTGGCTTTGAATGGCTGCGGGTTTGATTGCGGGCACGACGCCAATCACTGGAATGTTGAGTGCTTTTCTTAATTCAGGTAATGCCACTGTGCTGGCGGTGTTGCAAGCCAGAACAAGCGCTGAAAAGGAGTCATTGGCCAAGGCGTTGTGCGCCAGTGATAAGACACGCTCGATGATGACTTCTTCAGAAAGAATCCCATACGGATAGAACGCATTGTCCGCGATGTAATGACTGCTAATGCTTGGCATGCTTTTGCGTATTTCATTTAAAATACTTAAGCCACCTACGCCTGAGTCAATGATGAGAAGTTGTGTGTTGGAATGGCTCACGTAAATGTCTTTATTAGCATAATGTAGTGGTAATTCTTCATTCTAAGGGCTGAGAGCGCTAAATTCTAGCGTTTCTTAATAGTAATAACCGCAGGGGAGGTGTGACGTGTTCGGACAGTCACGTAAGTTGTTAGTGAGTGAACAGGCCAAGGCAGCGTGTCGTGTGAGAGTAAGCTCATCTTCGTGACAATGGCATCTGGGTTGTGTGGCGCACACAGGCTGAATCAGCTGACGTTTTTGAGTCCTGGGGATGCTAGATCATGAGTAGGGCGGACACTAAAGAGTGTCTTACCAGCTGGCCACGTTGCCAATGTTGGTGTGATTGCATAGGGACTTAGGTAAGTATTTTGGATCAATAAAATGGCTACTGTATTACCCACATCTGCTCACCCATTTCCCAGCTGAATTTCGAGTTAACACGATGTGTACGTCTCGTTTGTATGGATTTGTTTCAGGCTGATCATCAGGCGTGCTGATGAGCGATTGATTGAGGCGAACGACGTACCAAAGCGCGGATGATATGGCGGCAGTCCGCCCATTACCGTGATATTTAACGCCCTGAAAGTAGTTCCCAGGATTTTCTGTCACGTCACTCGAACTGAATTGTTTGCTGTTTAATCGTTCTGGCGCTGTGTCTTTTGTAATGGCTTCAAATGTC
>JBCDEX010000093.1:0-6485 GCA_039178995.1 Pseudomonadota bacterium
ACTCATGGGTCCTGGCCCGTCAGACATTAACCCGCGTGTATTGGAAGCGCTTGCACGCCCCACCATTGGTCACCTAGACAGTGAGTTCATCCGCCTGATGGATGAAATCAAATCCTTATTGCAATATGCCTTCAACACCAAGAATAAGCTGACATTGCCCATTTCGGCACCGGGTTCAGCGGGTATGGAAGCCTGTTTCGTCAACCTACTTGAACCAGGAGACAAAGCCATTGTCTGTCAAAACGGTGTCTTTGGTGGCCGCATGAAAGAAAACGTGGAACGTTGCGGCGCCACTGCCATCATGGTCAAAGATGAATGGGGCCATGCGGTGAGCCTTGATAAAGTAGAAGAAGCACTCAAAACACATCCAGATGCAAAGGTACTCGCTTTTGTTCATGCAGAAACCTCAACCGGCGCCTCATCCGATGCGCAGGCGTTGTGTAAATTGGCGCAACAATACGACTGCCTCAGCATCGTAGATACTGTTACCTCATTAGGCGGCAGCGAATTGCGCGTCGACGACTGGGGCATCGATGCGGTGTATTCAGGCTCGCAAAAATGCTTGTCGTGCATCCCGGGCATTTCACCGGTAACGTTCAGTGACAAAGCCGTGGCCGCAATCAACAATCGTTCACACAAGGTGCAAAGCTGGTTCTTAGACATGAACTTAGTCATGGGGTATTGGGGCGAAGGCGTCAAACGCGCATACCACCACACCGCTCCGGTCAACAGCCTATACGCACTGCACGAATCGTTGATCATTCTGCACCAAGAAGGCTTAGAGCAATCATGGGCGCGCCATCGCACCAATCACCTTGCGTTAGCCGCTGGACTCGAAGCCATGGGCTTGCGTTTTGTGGTTGACGAAGCCGCACGCTTACCGCAACTCAATGCTGTGACCATCCCAGAGGGTGTCGAAGACGCACACGTTCGTGCAACCTTGATGCAACGTCACAACTTAGAAATTGGCGCAGGACTGGGCGCACTAGCAGGCAAAGTATGGCGAATCGGCCTGATGGGGCACGCAAGCAACCAACAAAATGTGTTGACGCTCTTGGGCGCATTGGAGTCAGTGCTGTTTGAATCGGGCGCCTCATTGGAGTTAGGCACCGCCATTAAAGCCGCCAACACTGTCTACTCGGCCTAATCCTCTTCTCACCCGCCCTTTGGATTCATTGATAACACCAAAGGGCGCACGCTAAGTTTCTATTAGCCGTTCATCTCACGCCCATTAATACTCGGAATGCATGAACTGACTGTCACTGAAGGCACTTTTTCGCTATAATGCGATGCCATAAATTAATCGATTTCTTAACAAATCGTGGTCGAGTTCCATGAGCTGAGTACCAATTGTTTGTTACTGCATCACGCGCCATACATTCAACAACGTATGTCATTTATATTTTAACCAACAGGAGATGTCATTGTGCTTGAAGCCTATAGACAACATGTAGCAGAACGTGCCGAAATTGGAACGGTTCCACAACCTCTCAGCGCTCAACAAACCGCTGATTTAGTCGAACTATTAAAGACCCCACCTACGGGTGAAGAAGACTTTATTGTCGAGTTATTAGAAACACGTATCCCTGCTGGTGTGGACGATGCCGCTTACATCAAAGCCGGCTTCTTAACCGCGATGACAAAAGGAGAAGCTGAATCTCCTTTGATTTCGAAAAAACGTGCAGTCGAATTATTGGGCACTATGGTCGGTGGCTACAATGTGGCGCCACTGATTGACTTGCTGGACGACAGCGAACTTGCCGAAACTGCTGCAGACGCATTGAAGAAAACCTTATTGGTGTTCGACGCATTTCATGACGTTGAAGAAAAAGCCAAAGCGGGTAACGCACTGGCCAAAGAGGTTATTCAATCTTGGGCTGACGCAGAGTGGTTCACATCACGTGACGATTTAGCTGAAAAAATCACCGTTAAAGTATTTAAAGTGACTGGCGAAACCAACACCGATGATTTGTCACCGGCTCAAGACGCATGGTCACGCCCTGACATTCCATTGCACTCGCTTGCGATGTTAAAAAATTCACGTGACGGCATCACCGCAGACGAAGAAGGCGCGGTTGGTCCGATGAAAGAAATTGACGCCATGAAACAAGGCGAGTTCCCACTTGCATATGTGGGCGATGTTGTAGGCACAGGCTCATCTCGAAAGTCAGCTACAAACTCTGTTCTATGGCATTTCGGTGATGACATCCCTTACGTACCGAACAAGCGTGATGGCGGTTATTGCTTAGGTGGAAAAATAGCCCCAATATTTTTCAACACCATGGAAGATTCAGGCGCTCTACCAATCGAATGCGACACCACCAACATGCACATGGGTGATTTGATCGACATTTACCCATTTGCAGGGAAAGTCACTAAACACAACAGCGACGACGTATTGTGTGAGTTTGAACACAAATCAGACGTGGTCTTAGACGAAGCGCGCGCAGGCGGTCGAATCAATCTGATCATCGGCCGTGCCTTAACGCGTAAAGCACGCGAGTCTTTGGGCTTGGCTCAGTCGGACGTATTTAGAAACGCAGTAGTGCCAGAAAGCTCAACAAAAGGTTACACCTTAGCGCAAAAAATGGTTGGCCGCGCATGCGGCGTCGACGGCGTACGTGCAGGACAATACTGCGAGCCAGTGATGACCACAGTGGGCTCTCAAGACACCACAGGACCTATGACCCGAGATGAATTGAAAGATTTGGCGTGTTTAGGATTCCAAGCGGACTTAACGCTTCAGTCGTTCTGCCACACCGCCGCGTATCCTAAACCAATCGATGTCGACACGCATCACACCTTGCCAGACTTCATTCAAAACCGAGGCGGCGTGAGCTTGCGTCCAGGCGACGGCATCATTCACAGCTGGTTAAACAGAATGTTATTGCCCGATACCGTAGGTACAGGTGGTGATTCTCATACACGTTTCCCAATTGGTATTTCATTCCCAGCTGGATCAGGTCTTGTTGCATTTGCGGCCGCCACAGGCGTTATGCCATTGGACATGCCTGAGTCGGTATTGGTGCGCTTTAAAGGGACCATGCAACCGGGCATCACCTTACGTGACTTAGTACACGCCATTCCCTTACAAGCGATCAAAGACGGTCACTTAACGGTTGCCAAAGAAGGTAAGAAAAACATTTTCTCAGGCCGCATTTTAGAAATTGAAGGCCTAGAAGAATTAACCGCTGAACAAGCGTTTGAATTGTCTGATGCATCCGCTGAGCGTTCTGCAGCCGGCTGTACCATCACGCTCAACGAAGACAGCGTAAAAGAATACCTAACGTCAAATATCACCTTGTTAAAATGGATGATTGCCAACGGGTATGGAGATGCGCGTACCATCGAGCGTCGTGTCGGTAAAATGCAAGAGTGGTTAGACAACCCATCGTTGTTACGCGCCGATGCCGACGCTGAATACGCTCAAGTCATCGAAATTGATATGAACGAGATCAAAGAGCCCATCGTGTGCTGCCCGAACGATCCAGATGATGCAAAAACATTATCCGACGTTACTGGCGACAAGATTGACGAAGTGTTCATCGGCTCGTGCATGACCAACATCGGTCACTTCAGAGCAGCGGGTAAGCTATTGCAAGAAGTGCCTGCAGGCAGCCTAGCCACTCGTTTATGGATTGCACCACCAACCAAAATGGACGAGAAAAAGCTAAAAGATGAAGGTTACTTCAATATTTACGCTCAAGCTGGGGCACGAACTGAAATGCCAGGCTGTTCATTGTGTATGGGTAACCAAGCACGAATTGCTCCTGGAAGCACCGCAATCTCGACGTCGACACGAAACTTCCCGAACCGTTTAGGTCAAGACACAAACGTCTATCTAGGGTCAGCAGAGCTGTCATCGGTTGCCGCCATTTTGGGCCGACTGCCAACAGCAGAAGAGTACCTCGAGTATGCTGGAAAGCTTGACTCCATGTCGTCTGAAATTTACAAATACATGAACTTCGACAAAATGGATGAGTATCAAGACATCGCAAATGAAGTCAAAATTCCATTAGTTAATCTTGGCTAACCAATACAACGCCGTTCGTTGTTACACTGAAAAGCCCCCAAACACAGATGTGTTTGGGGGCTTTTTTTGATCGCCTTAACGTTGATACGTTTAAATAACGCAGTGTGCTCTAAGCTTTTAACGCATCAAGGAATATGCTCAAGAAAAATGAAAACAGATTAGCCAGCATCGCATTGTTGTTTTCTTCGGCGTCATTGTGACTGCTTGACACATCAGAACTACCAGAATCATTGTCTAACTCATCGCTATCAACGTCTGGAAATTCAATTTCAACAAGATCGGGTATGGCTTTAATACCAATATCTTGATCAGCGGCATAATTAATCTGACAATACGGCGGAGACAAACGCATTTCATCGTTTTCTTCATTCAAAAAATCGGTATTTTGGAAGCTATCTAAGTCACACAATGTTTCTACCATTTCGCCTAACTCGGTTTCATGCTGAAACATTACAGCACAACTTCCATCAATTTTTTTAGCACTGTGCAAACTCATTTCACCTAATTGATAATGCAAATACGCCGTGGTTTTTTTTGATTGGCAATTTTCAAAGTGCTTCTGATCAAAAAAATGCAACAGTACTTGAGTTTCACCTTCGAGTATAAAAAACTCTCGCTCTACATTCTGCTGGCTATTATTAGCATACCCCAACACTGAAAATAGCAACGAAGCCAGTCCGCATATTAATAATTTAAACTGCTTGAAATTCATATTCTTCTCCGTTAATTATTAATTTATTCTGCAGGACATGGCTCGTCTCCATGCACCATGCTCGCGTGAGACTCATCAGAAAATGACTTGTACGCTTGTGATAAGTAACTGTCACCTGAAAAACGACCGCCTCTATAGCGTAAACTTTCCCAGTCGTTCTGCGTCTGGCTCCATTTATTTGTCGACGACACACCATCCACATCAATACTCGCATTGCGTTCCAGTTTACCGTCTTTGTTTGCGTCTATATTATCCGAGGCACTGTTCGCAACAATGCCTTTGGTCTTGGTTTTCACTTTATAGAGCGACAGTTCAAGTTCACCGCCGTTATCTTGAGAATCAAATCCAGAAACTTCATCAAATGACGACTCATTGAAGCCATCAACCCTTACTCGAGAAAAATCCATCACGGCTTTGGAACTTTTTGACGTTAGGTAGCCGTATGGATACAAATAGTTCATCACACTGAAATAGTTTGGTGCATAGTTACGATTTCCATAACCACCACCGTGAGTAAGTCCCAGATTATGACCTAATTCATGCATCACCGTTGCAATATTTACGTTATTCGACACAAAATCGTCTGCCACAATTCCTCGACTCAAACCACCAAATGTTCTTTTTGGCAACGATGGAAGTGTCACACCGTAATGGAAGATCCCTTGACGTCTCACATTAAAATGCTTCGACTTAATTTTTTCATCAAAGTGATCCCAAAATTTCGACGAGGACTCAATGTAATCATTTTCCAAATCTGCCAGATCAACCACACTGGATGGCAGCCGTTCTGTATGATCAACATACAAACTAACTCCTGTCGAACCGTCTAAGTTTTTGATAGGTGCATCAGCGAATGCACGCACGAGCATATCGATGTCTGAACTGCTGTGAACACGCTGAACATGAGCATCTAACTCAAGGAAAATATTTTTTCTCAATGGATTTGCGCCATACGAAGGTAAATCAATACCACTAACACCATGAAGTTCAGCAGTATCACTTAATCCGTCACCGTCCGAATCGTCGTTATACGCGCTGGTCTGATGCACTTCTTCAGCGGCATCGCACATGGTGTCGTTGTCTGAATCGGTACTCGACTTAGCGCACAAATACACATCACCTAAATACAATTTACCATCAGCGTCATAGCGGGGTTTAACGTATTTAACCAAGGTGACGTAGCCTGTTTTGATGACTTCAATTTTAATCGCTTCATTGCCATTCACTGGAAACAATGAGGCCGTTAAAGAGTTAGTAAACAAACCCGAGTCATCTGATTTTCCGTAAATACTACGAGGCGATGAACACGATGAACCAACACATGCATTGCTGACCTTAACGGTTACGTCTTCTAATAATGCTCTGGATTCAGCGTTCTTAACAACAAAGGATATGCCCTTATCCGACGTAACATGATCAGGAGTCTGAAGAATGGGAGCAATTGATGTCTTCTGATCGTCTGTACTAGAAGAATCTTTAGACGTATCAGAATTGGAATCTGAGGAGGGGCTGCAAGCAGCTAAAAAAATAACAATTAAAAAGAAACACAACTTTACAACTTTGGACCAAACGAGATTAAACAACTGCATAAGAAATACTTCCTATATTTAATCAAACAAAAGCGTATGAGCAATGCCATACTGTTCTGAAGTAAATATAGGAAACTATGAACCGTTTACAATTATTTTGGATAAATAATTAGGATAATGTGATTTATTCTTTGACACCCTTGAATGGCCT
>JBCDEX010000094.1:0-6399 GCA_039178995.1 Pseudomonadota bacterium
AAAAATTGGCACTAAAGATGGGGAAAGGTCAGCTTCAATTTGATTTCATGCGATACAGATCACAATCACCCTCTAAACAACAGCCAATAAACTTCAAAACACAACCAACGATTCATTTTTTTAAAATCCAAAACTAAACAAGATCGCTTGGATTAACGACCTTTTTGTTATGGCTGTCTTACCTCTTTAGCTGTATAGAAATTTTTTTCATAGCTAAATATAACAACTCGTTTAGAGGAAAAAATAAAAAAAGAGATCCATCTATTAAATTAAGGCCTAGGTATCGACCCGATGTGATTTTTATATTTTCTTGTTATTTAAATCATCCATACCAAAACCGACCAGCATGCCTACTCAGCCTAACAGCTCCGCTTGGACAAATTCCCACAAGGCTTCTTTTTCGGCTGGATCGTTCATTAGCGTACTCAGTGAGGGAAACCATGTCATGTTGTACTGGGCGTAGCTGCCGTCGGCACTGTTGCGATCGATGTTGAGACTCTCCGACACAGCGCCGTCGTCAAAACACAAACACACCTTTGGCGCGTTCACAGCGTTGGATTCTAAGTAACCTTGAAAGGCGTCTCGCCCTGCCTGTGCATTCAGGCTGAGTGCCGCCAATCGCTGAGAACTGGGCGGCCATGAAAACTTGTCGTAGTGCCAGCTTTGAGTGTCACCGCGTGAAAAGCTTTTGAGAATCTTCTTGAGAAACGCCACTTCGGCAGGAATTCGTTCGCCGTTGGGCATGTCCGCCAATACCAATATGTTGAGCGGCGCGTGCTGTAATACGTGCAAATGAAGCGACATGGCCTGTGAAGGAGCACCTGATTCTGACGTGGAGTCACTTGATCTGGCGTTATCAGAGTCAACCGCGTTCGGCGCTGCGATGTCCGTTGGTGACGTGGTCTCCGTTTGTGCAGTGGGTTGAGCGCTTGGCTCGGCTGTTGCTGTTTGCTCTGTTCTTTGTTCCGTTGTGATGGGTGCTGCTTGTTCTACAGTCGACGCTGGAACGGTTTCTTCCGTTGGTTTTGCTGTTGTTTCTGTTTCTGTTTCTGTGGCCACTATTGGAGTGGGTTCTGCTGCGGGTGTTGACGCTGGCGCATCTGTGAGTGCCGCCACAATGGAGGATGGGTCAACGCGTTGCTGAGATGCACCTGATGGAGGCGCAGCGCCCTCTGCCGAGCGCGCTCGGGCTGTTGAAGATGACTTAACTTCCCACGATCCGTTAAAGCCATCGCTGTCGGCGGCTCCGGGAAAGTCGTGCGCGGGCAAGACGGGGTCAACGCCAAAGTACTTCAACAACCCCAGATCAATGCCCATCGCTCACTTCCTTATTGGTTGGTTGGCTTACACGCCCTTTTGTGGATGCACCCGTGATTGTCCGCTTAACAAGGCGTTGAGCGCACTCACATACGCTTTCACCGAGGCAATGACGATGTCCGTGTCGGCGCCCTGCCCATTGATGATGCGACCTTGGTCTTCCAAGCGCACCGTAACTTCACCTTGTGCGTCGGTGCCTGCGGTGATGTTGTTCACCGAATACAGGGTCAAACGCGCGTCGTGATTGATGAGCTGACGAACTGCTTTAAACGCCGCATCGACTGCGCCGTCGCCTTCGGCTTCTGCCGACTGGTCTTTGCCGTCCAACGACAAGGTCACACTGGCTTTGGGCTTATCGCCCATTTTGGTGCTCGCTTGCACATCGACCAACTGATAACACATGCTGTCGTCCGACGCATCTTGAATGCCGCTGACCAAGGCCAACAGGTCTTCGTCGAAGATTTCATGCTTCTTGTCGGCAAGTTGCTTGAACGCATCAAACACGACTTTTAAATCGTCTTGTGATTCAAATTCATGCCCAAGCGCCTCAAGGCGTGATTTCACCGCAGCACGGCCTGAATGCTTGCCCAACACCAGTTTGTTGGTGCTCCAGCCCACCGACTCGGCGGACATGATTTCATAGGTTTCACGGTGCTTTAACACGCCGTCTTGGTGAATGCCCGACTCATGCGCAAACGCGTTCGCGCCGACAATAGCTTTGTTGGGCTGTACGGGGAAACCAGTGACCGAGGACACCAATCGCGACGTGGCGACGATGTGCGTTGGGTCGATATTAGTCGCCACGTCAAAGACGTCGTGACGTGTTTTGACCGCCATCACCAACTCTTCCAATGAGGCGTTGCCCGCGCGTTCGCCCAAGCCGTTGATCGTACACTCGACTTGGCGTGCGCCACATTGCACTGCAGCCAATGAATTCGCTACGGCCAATCCGAGGTCGTTGTGGCAATGCACCGAAAAGATCGCTTTGTCCGAATTAGGCACGCCTTCGATGATGCGTTTGATTTGCGCACCGTATTCAGAGGGTTCGGCATAGCCCACGGTGTCAGGCAAGTTAATGGTTCGCGCGCCTGCGTTGATGGCCGCTTCAATGATGCGACATAAGAAATCGTATTCTGATCGGCTTGCATCTTCACACGAAAATTCAACGTCATCGGTGTACTTGTTGCGCGCGTGCTCAATGGCTTTCACCGCACGCTCAACAACCGCATCAGGCTCCATGCGCAGCTTGTATTGCATGTGAATGGGCGACGTTGCAATGAAGGTGTGAATGCGGCCTGAATACGCAGGTTTGATCGCCAATCCAGCGCGATCAATGTCCATTTCACCGGCACGAGCCAACGAGCACACAGTGGAATCTTTAACGGTTTCTGCAACCGCCTTGATGGCATCGAAATCGCCGTCGCTGGCAATCGCAAATCCAGCTTCAATGACGTCCACGCGCATCTTTTCAAGCATTTTGGCAATGCGCACTTTTTCGTCTTTGGTCATCGACGCACCGGGGCTTTGCTCTCCGTCGCGCAATGTTGTGTCAAATATAATTAGTGGGTCTTTCTGTGAACTGCTCATAAACTCCTCCAAGCCCTAGCGCGTATGATAGGCGCTATTGCCTTAAATCGAAACAAAAAAATCGGGTAATTGGACTGCGGTACTGACTGAATAAAAGTAGATATGCCCTAAGGCAAACGATGCCCACGCAGAGTCACTGAGCACAACAAATTCATGTCGGCTGACGTCTGAAATAATGATGGTTGCGTCGCGCTGTAAAACACCCTATCCGCTCCTGTGAGGTAGACAACCCATGCATCTCAAGAGGAAACACACGGTTAAGCTCAAATTTAACCCATCGCACACAAAAACACAATGAAAAGACGGCTCGTCGTTATTCGCTCGTTGGCATAAACGTGCTGAGATACTCATGATGCGTGCTGACTTCTTGCTCAGTCGCTTTAATCACTCGCAGCGCAGGACGGTCACTCGGCAAACGTCGGATGTCTTGTTCGCTGAACGCCTGCCCCGGCATGCTTTCGGACTCATCGAGCACCAAGGTCACTTGACCACCGGTCATCATTAAGTACACGTCGGCAAGAATCTCAGAATCGAGTAACGCGCCGTGCAAGGTACGGTGTGAGTTGTCGATGTCGTAGCGCTTACACAAGGCATCGAGTTTATTGCTTTGCCCCGGGTGCTTATGACGCGCATAGGTCAAGCTGTCAATGACATGGCTGGTTTCGTCCAGCATGGGATGGCCTGCGTCGAGCAGCGCCAATTCGTAGTTTAAAAAGCCGATGTCGAACGGTGCGTTGTGAATGATGAGTTCTGCGCCGTCCACATACGCCAAGAAGTCATCAACGATTTCAGAGAATAGCGGTTTGTCACTTAAGAACTCACGGCTTAAGCCATGCACCTCAAGTGCGCCTTCTTCGATGTCACGCTCTGGGTTAATGTAACAGTGGTAATTGTTTCCCGTCAGCTTGCGATTGACCAGTTCCACACAACCAATCTCAATGATGCGATTCCCCTGTGCGGTTTCAAGCCCTGTGGTTTCAGTATCCAGTACGATTTGACGCATAACGGTCTCTTAGTGTTGTTCTACTTTGTTGTGTTCTTTTTTCACCATGCACAAGTGTGCAATGTCGCTTGCAAACGCGGCGCTATGAGGATTCAGGCAACTCATCGATGCCTTGATTGGCCAATTCGTCGGCAATGTCATTCTCTCGATGCCCACTGTGACCTTTCACCCATAACCACTCAATCTCGTGTTGCTGTGACAAGTCGTCTAACTGTTGCCACAAATCGGCATTTTTCACCGGCTTTCTTGCTGCGGTTTTCCAGTTCTTTTGTTTCCAATTGTGAATCCACTCGGTGATGCCACGACGGACGTACTGAGAATCGGTGGTTAATTGCACCTGACAGCGCTCTTTGAGTGCTTCAAGTCCTTTGATTGCGGCCATCAGCTCCATGCGATTGTTAGTGGTCATGGATTCGCCACCGCATAAGCGTTTCTCAACGCCCACGGAACGCAACAAAACACCCCATCCTCCGACACCAGGATTGCCTCGACATGCCCCATCTGTGTACATTTCGACTAATTTTAGGTTTGACATATCGGCTCATCTTGTAATAATAATGACTTTATTATACTGAATAAGCACTGACAACACATTATGCTTTCCATTGAAGCGATCCCCATCTTTTCAGACAACTACGTTTGGCTGATTAGTTGCTCTCAAACAGCCCATGCATTTGTGGTTGACCCTGGCGACGCTGACCCTATCGAACAGACACTGACCGACCGTTCATTAGCGCTGAAAGGCGTACTCATTACGCACTGGCACCATGACCATATTGGTGGTTTAGAGCAGCTGCAAGCGTCCCATAAAGGCCAACTCAGCATCTATGGCCCTGACACAAGCCGCATACCGCGTGTGAATCACCCTGTCGCTCAAGGCGCTCAACTGAACGTGCTCGGTGCGAAGTTTGATGTCATGGAAGTGCCGGGGCACACATTGGATCACATCGCTTTTTTCAGTGCAGAATTGAACGCACTGTTTTGCGGAGACGCCTTATTTGCAGGCGGCTGCGGTCGTATGTTTGAAGGCACAGCCGAGGTCATGCATCAGTCGTTGAGCGCCCTATCCGCATTGCCTGGTGACACGCACGTGTTTTGTGCCCATGAATACACGCAAGCCAATTTAGCGTTTGCTCGTGAAGTTGAGCCAGATAACGATGATCTTATGGAACGTATTCGACAAACCGATGTCCTAAGAGCAGCGCAAAAAATGACGGTACCATCCACAATTGCCATTGAACAAAAGACCAACCCTTTTCTTCGTACGCAATCACCATCGATTATTAGCACACTGGAGCGCAAAGGGTTGGATCATCAACCTGATTGGAAAGCCTTTGCTTCATTGCGTATTTGGAAAGACACTTTCTAAATAATAACAATTAATTTAACATCAACAATACACGGGATTCTTTTGAAAATTTTTAAACTAGCATTTATTTTTGCTCTTATTGCTGTCATCAGTGCATGTAGTTCAAATCAACGTAAACGAGCCAGTGTGGTTGATAACTCAAGCGCCAAATCAACCAACCGCATGGTTAAAAAAGGATCACGGCAACAACTTCAATACAAACGAAAACCATCAAGAAGAGCGTCAAACTCACCTCAACCACTGCGATCAGTTTATTCAAATCAAGCTCAACCACTGCGTATTGAAATGCCACGTAAATCCTATTCAGCAGTTAAAGGAAATATATGGAATGTTATTTCTAATGGTTTCTCCATGGAGCATCACTATGACCGCTATCAGGTTGAACAGCAGGTTAATCGTTTAGAATACAACGAAGATTACTTTGATTTGATTCAAGAAAATGCGCGATATTATCTGCCGTACATTGTGAGTGAAGTTCAAAAACGCGGTTTACCAATGGAAATTGCATTGCTTCCGATCATTGAAAGTTCATTGAATCCGTTTGCCGTCTCAAGAAGTAACGCAAAAGGATTGTGGCAGTTTATTCCATCGACCGGTTACATTTATGATTTGTATGGGGATCACTGGGAAGATGATCGCCGTGATGTGATCCGATCCACGCAAGCAGGCTTAGATTATTTAGAAAAACTTTACGACATGTTTGGTGACTGGTCTCTTGCAATGGGCGCATATAATGGTGGCCCAGGTACAATACAACGGGCACAACGAAAGAACGAACGTTCTGGACGTGATACAGACTATTGGTCATTAAAAGTCTATAAAGAAACTCGCCAATACGTTCCAAAAATACTCGCAATGGCGCGCGTTATTAAAAATCCAAGCCGATACGGTATCACACTGCGTCCATTAGGGAGCTCAACACTGAGCCAACACCCTGTCATGGGCCCCGTATCGCTGACTCAAGTTGCCAATTGCGCACAAATGAGCTTTGAAGAATTTTATCGTTACAATGCACAGTATCGTCGCGCAAACACAGATTACAAACAGCATTTATTTGTGCTACCTGAGTCTCGGTCATCAACGTTTGATCGTAACTTTTCACGCGGCGTTTCAAAGTGTAAAA
>JBCDEX010000095.1:0-6383 GCA_039178995.1 Pseudomonadota bacterium
ATCAAACAAATCTCCCACACCACTGCCATGCAGTGCTGAAATGGTATGAATGGTGACGTAGTCGATAAACTGAAGTTTACGATCCAAATCGTTTCTGATTTCGTCTTTATCGTCCGAAGTCAGACCATCCCATTTGTTAAACGCGATGAGAATTGGGCGCCCTGATTTGATGGTCGTTCCCAACAAATGCAAGTCCTGATCCACTAACCCCTCACTGGCGTCCATCACCAATAAAGCCACATCGGCGTCATCAATTGCTTTCAATGTTTTCACAATGGAAAATTTTTCCACCGTTTCTTTAATATTTTTCCGTCGACGGATACCCGCAGTATCAATGAGTGTGTATTCGGTGTTATCACGATCGAAATCGACATAGGTACTGTCACGTGTTGTGCCTGGCATATCAAACACAACGCAACGATCTTCGCCGAGTATGCGATTCACCAAGGTTGATTTACCCACATTGGGACGACCTAAAATAGCGACCTTAATGCGGTTTTCACGACGCATTTCCGCTTCATTTTCTTCGGCTGTCAGTGGCACAGAATCATCAGGAAAACGCTCCAATAAAGCGTCCTGTAATTGTCGAACCCCTCGTCCTTGACTCGCACTCACCGGAAACACTCGTTCAATGCCAAGACTGAAAAAATCCACCACGGCGGTTTCAGCATTCAACCCATCAATTTTGTTGACCAACAACCAAAACGGTTTGTTCATTTGACGTAACCGCATGGCGAGCTCTTCATCAGCAGCAGTAATGCCCGATCGGGCATCCACCAACCAAATGATGAGATCTGAATCTTCGGCCGCTTGCAACGACTGCTCGGCCATTTTTTGGTCCACTGCTGTTTCTTCTGTGATGTAAATACCGCCCGTGTCCACCAAATTGAATGGACGGTCTTTCACGCTAAAGCGCCCGTATTTACGGTCTCGCGTTAATCCAGGAAAATCAGCGACCAACGCGTCTCGCGACTTGGTCAGGCGATTAAACAGCGTGGATTTACCCACATTTGGGCGGCCAACTAAGGCAATAACAGGTGACATGGGCTTGACCAATTGCAATGCGTTTGAGTGACTATGAAGCGCATAGGATACTGAATAATGCGCCGATTGGATAGGCTCTTAAGTGAATCTGTATTGTTTGACAGTTGAGTCTGATTACTTACTGGGTTTGTTCACTTTGACTTTGACACGCCTAATCGGCACTTTACCAGAAGGAACGTCCTGCTTGCTCGCTTCGCGCTTAACTGGCTCGACTTTTACAGCCGGTGCTTTATCGCTCGGCAGTGACTTAGGTGCTGACTTAACTTCGGGTTTGGGCGTTGATTTGGTGGCCTCGTTAGAGGCTTTGATTTTGACTTTTTTGCTCATCATCTTCGATAATGTACGGCCTGTTTGCATATACACCGCCAACTTACCGTTGTCGTCCATGGCGACAATGTGCGTACCTTGAATTAAGACTGGATTGCTGCTCTGACCCAATTTCATCGAACTGCGTCCGACAATGGTACCCGAGCTTGCTTTCAGCGCATGCAATACGCCTTCTTTATCCAATACATAAACCAATGATCGAGTACCCGATGCTGGGCTCAAACCTCGGTGACGCAAGGCGTCATTGATCCAATTCAAACGTCCGGTACGCGTCACGTGTGAATACACTTTGTCTGATTCGGTCACCACAAGCACATTCGACCCTTGAAGTGCGATCGATTTGATGTCGTCATTTTTGTAACGACCTTGCCAAAGCACCTCGCCCGACGGACTGAGCATCATCAAGCCCTTCTGCTTTGATGCAACGATCAAACCGTCCTCGGTTGCCAATACAGGCAGATCAAGGTCACTGAACGCAGCGTTGGCGGTTGTGTTCACTTTCACTTCAAACGCCAGGCCACCTTGTTGCGAGCGTAACACCACTACTTTACCGTTATCAACGCCTTGAACAACCCATTGATTGGCCACGAAGGTTGGTCGAGAGTTACCGCGTTGAGTTAACTCTGGAATGGTTTGCTGGTGAATCCAAAAGTTCTTACCTGAATGTGGGTCAAATCCACTGATTTTTCCATCGATGCCATGTACCACCAACACCAAATTATTACTCACTGGCGTTGCCACAACCCCGCTTTGAAGCGTTACCTGCCAAACTTTTTCACCGTTTTTTTTGTTTAAGGCAATGAGCTCAAAGTCACTGGTCACAAAGTACACGTGATTCACATCCGAACCCAACCCCGCGGTGATTTTAGACTTCACTTTGTAACGCCAGATCGAATGACCTTTTGTCAGTGAACGTGCCTCAACCAATCCATTTTCAGATGCACTGATCACGGCATCGTCACTCACCGTTGGCGATAACAACACCGCGTAAGTACCGGTTAGGTCACTTTGGGTGTCTCGCCATTCCTTCGTAAACGTCACGTCTTCGGAGTTCAAAGCCGACAAGGGCATTGGTTCATTCTCCGTTTTATCAGACGATGTCAGGCTGGCACATGACGTCAAACCCATCATGACAAGAGCAATTGCGACGCATTGAATCCAACGATTGAAAAAAGAACTCATAGTTTAAAACTCGTTACACGCGGCGAAATGACGGCGATTAAATCGTGATGTTATTCAGTTTAAGCTCCAACAAACGGAATGTGCTGCCATCCCCCTGCGCTTGCTCAGACACTTTTGTGTAAATCTCTTTGGCTTCTTTCAGCTTATTTTGTTTGACGAACACATCGCCTTGAAGTTCCTGAAATTGAGCGCCATACACACCGTGCTTATGCTTGTTAACCAGCTTCAATACGTCGTCGTATTTTTCTTGAGCAAACAAAACGCGTGCAGCACGCAATGCAGCCACTACGCGCACTGATTTATCACTGCCATTGTCTTTTGCCCATGTCAGCTGGGTCACGGCTTTGTCGAGCTTGTTGTTATTCACCGCTTGTTTGCCCAGCACCAACGAGCCCAATTGAGCATACGTGGTTTTAGGGTATTCGGCCTGCAATTGCTTCACCAACTCGTCCACTGGATGATTGTTAGACGCCTGCTCTTGCACTTTAAGATAAACGGTTGACGCATCTTCTGCGTGCGCAACCTTTTTTGAGTTCCATGCTTTATATGCCATTAACACAGCAGCGGCTGCAATCGTTATTAAGACAAGGTTTTTGCCTTTTTCATTCCACCATTTTTTAATCGCTTCAATTTGTTCTTCTTCATTTGCATAATCAACCACAAAAAATCTCCAACGTTATCTGAGTTATAAGTATTGTTTAATGGTACGTTCAATGTCATTTATATGACACGTTTGTTGTTCATCATCAACGCGCAATGGCTTCACCATGCACTGCTGTGTTTCCATTTCATTACCCGCAAACAATAAGGCCACTTGTGCCCCGCGTTTATTGGCTTTCTTTAATTGACTCTTAATGCTGCCCCCACCACAATGCACCATATAGCGCACATCAGGCTGTGCATGGCGTAGTTTGGTAATCGCTGCAAATGCTTGAGTACGAATCATAGCATCTTCTTCTATCACGACATACACATCGCAATCAGTCGGTTTTTTGGCACTCGCATTCAAGGTGTCTAATAACAGGCATAAACGCTCTACGCCCATCGCCATGCCCACCGCAGGTGTACTACTGCCACCTAACTGCTCAACGAGCGTATCGTAACGACCACCCGCACAGACTGTACCTTGAGCGCCCAGTGCATCGGTCACCCATTCAAACACCGTCATATTATAATAATCCAGGCCGCGAACCAATCGAGGATTCACGGTGTAGACGACATTGCATTGATCCAAAATCGACTTTAATTCGACAAAGTGCTGCGCCGATGCATCGTCTAAATAGTCCAACAGGTTAGGCGCAGTGTCCAACAAAGCCTGAGTATCTGGATTTTTGGAGTCTAAAATACGCAATGGATTGGTGCTCAAGCGCTTTTGACTGTCGGCATCAAGTTCGGACTCATGCTGTGACAAAAAGACTAATAAATCCGTTCGATGCGCCGCACGTGATTCGCTGTTGCCCAATGAATTAATTTGCAGCTCCACCGAATCCAACACGCCAAGCTGCTTCCACAGTTGAGCGCTTAATAAAATCAATTCGGCGTCAATGTCTGGTGTTTGCCAGCCAAAGGTTTCAATACCGATTTGGTGAAATTGACGCTGACGCCCTTTTTGTGGACGTTCATAACGAAACATCGGACCTTGATACCACAAACGTCGTGTTTCTCTTAATAAGGCATGCTGCACACAGGCACGTACACAGCCTGCGGTGCCTTCTGGGCGCAAGCTTAAACTCTCGTCACGGCGATCCGGAAAACTGTACATTTCCTTTTCAACGATGTCCGTGACCTCACCCACCGCACGCTTAAACAGTGCAGTTGACTCTACAATCGGAAAACGGATTTCTTGATAGCCATACGAATTGGCCAATTGCTGAAACGTCGACTCGATGTAATGCCACTGGTGAATGGTGTCAGGCAAAATATCTGGCATGCCTTTTACAGATTGAATCTTGGACACTGAAAAAACCTTTATTGAGTCTGTTAAGACGATTTATTATGTTGTGCTGCCACTTTCTCGCGCACCATGCGCTCAAGTGTGTCTACGATGTCAGATGCTGGAATCTTATGGTCTTTTTGACCGTCTGAATAAATAAGATTTGACGGTGTACCACCAGTCAAGCCAATGTCGACCTCTTTGGCTTCGCCCGGACCGTTTACTAAACAACCAATGACTGCCAAATCAATTGGCTCACGTACATCTTCTAAACGTGATTCCAGCGCATTGACCGTTTTAATGACATCGAAATTCTGACGCGAACAGCTTGGACACGCAATGATATTCACCCCTCGCGATCGCAAACCCCACGTTTTCAAAATATCGAAACCAACTTTCACTTCTTCAACTGGGTCAGCAGCCAAAGATACTCGTAACGTGTCGCCAATGCCTTCGGACAATAACATTCCCAAGCCAACAGATGACTTCACCGTACCAGTGCGCAAGCTGCCTGCTTCCGTAATGCCAATGTGCAACGGCTGCTCTATAAGCAACGCCAATTTACGATACGCTTCAACCGCCATACCAACATCGGAGGCTTTCACACTGACTTTGTAATCGGGGTAATTAAATTTCTCTAAGTAGTCTACATGACGCAATGCGGATTCAACCAAGGCATCTGCATTTGGCTCACCGTAC
The DNA here is from genome assembly GCA_039178995.1 of Pseudomonadota bacterium. Classification (GTDB taxonomy): domain Bacteria; phylum Pseudomonadota; class Gammaproteobacteria; order Pseudomonadales; family JBCDEX01; genus JBCDEX01. The sequence continues at coordinate 5,186 of JBCDEX010000095.1, forward strand.
TTTCGTTGTAAGTCTTTTTCTAAGGAGCCCGCATTCACCCCAATTCGGATAGGAATGCCTTTATCACGCGCACTGTCGACCACAGCTTTGATGCGATCTTCTTTGCCTATATTACCCGGATTAATGCGCAAACAATCAACACCCAACTCGGCCACTTTTAACGCAATTTTGTGATCAAAATGAATGTCTGCAACCAGCGGCACTGAGACCTGTTGACGAATGAGGCCAAACGCATCGACGGCTTCCATTGTCGGGACAGACACACGGACAATGTCTGCACCCACATCTTCCAGTTGTTTGATCTGTGCGACCGTTGCATCGACATCACACGTTTCTGTGTTCGTCATGCTCTGCACACTGATGGGCGCATCGCCTCCGACTGCGACATCGCCTACAAAAATTTTTCGAGATTTTCTGCGCTGTATGTCGTAGGATTTCTTCACAATGAGGCGCCTATTTATTGAACCGTAAATGTTACTGGATTGTTTTTCTTCGTTTCTTTTATTGGGAACTGCTTGCCATTAAACTCCAACTGAGTCGAACCCGGGATGCCCACTTTGACTTTAAATGGCGCAGCGCCTGTCACTGTCACAACATCACCCGCGCCTTTCATGCTGTATACTAACTTCTTGCCTTTCGCATCGATCACTTCCGTCCAAGAGTCTTTTGCGAAATTTAATTTAAGCATGTCATTCCCTTGTTCAACTGCTTCGCTCGCAGTGGATACGTCGCCAACTTGTACATCGACTTCTTTCTTTTCAGCTTCTTTTTTATCTATCTCTTTTTTTTCAGATTTTTTCTCAGCTTCTTTCGCATTATCTACTTTCTTTATCTCAGATTTTACAGCAAAATCTAATTCAATTTCTTTAGCTGTTTCTGAATCACTGCTCATATTCGTAGACACAGTATCAGTCTTTGATTTAGCGAACTCATCCCCTGAAGCGGCTACTTTTTCTGCGTCCGCTTTCAACTCATCGATCAGCTCTGCTTTAACTTGCGACTTATCGATCTGAAGATCATTTAAGGCGCTTCTCTTAACATCATTAACCGCATTTCCCAATGCATCTTTTGTCGGGGTTAACAGACTCGTAAATTCTTTTTCAGCCACTTTGGGCACATTGTTTTTGATCGGATCGATAACTTCGCTGCTGCTCATCTCAGGCGCTTTCGATAAAAAAAAGTACGCACTGATCGCAAC
>JBCDEX010000096.1:0-6379 GCA_039178995.1 Pseudomonadota bacterium
CAACAATTTGAGCATGAAATTTTTCCGTACAACGATTCAATGTCTCTTGTACAGTTTCATTGGCATTGATTTTAATCAACATCAACTCGCGCTCAATATGCTCACCATCGGTCAAATCAACCACTCTGGCGACATCAATCAAACCGTTCAAATGCTTTAAAATCTGAACCATTTTTGCTTCATTTGCCGATGTGGTCAAGGTCAAACGAGATAAACTACTGTCTTCGGTTTGCGCTACATTCAGACTTTCAATATTGTAACCACGTTGAGAGAACAGACCCACAACACACGACAACGCCCCAGGTTCATTTTCCATTAATAATGAAATAATTCGTCTCATGATGTCTTCTCCGATTTACTTAACCACATATCTTTCATTGAACCATTGGGTGACATCAACATCGGATATACATGCTCCGCTGGATCGACCACGATATCTAAAAATACCACTCTGTCTTTGAGAGCAAAGGCTTTTTCCATTGCAGGCTTCAACTCGTCCAATGTTTCAACGCGAATGCCAACATGGCCATACGCTTCCGCCAACTTAACAAAATCGGGGACCGACTCCGCGAATTCAACTTCCGCATAACGGCTAGAATAAATCATGTCCTGCCATTGCTTTACCATGCCAAGGTAACCGTTATTTAGGTTAATAATCTTGACCGGCAGTTTATATTGCGTGCACGTCGCCAGTTCCTGAATGTTCATTTGGATACTGCCTTCACCAGTCACACACGCAACGTCTGCGTCAGGGTGCGCCAATTTTGCACCCATTGCTGCAGGCAAACCAAAGCCCATCGTGCCCAAGCCGCCTGAGTTAATCCAACGACGAGGCTTATCGAAACGGTAGTATTGAGCAGCAAACATTTGATGTTGCCCCACATCAGAGGTCACAAACGCCTCTCCATTCGTCACTTCATACAATGCTTCAATGGCTTGCTGAGGCTTGATCAGTTGCCCATTTGACTCATAACGCTGAGCGCTCCAAAGACCATGTGCGGATTTCCAAGCGTCCAAACGCTGCCACCATGGCTCAAGACGCTCCGTATCTGGTGACAGTTTTTCAACCGCTTCTTTCAAAGCTTCTAAAACAGGGGCTGCTTGACCTAAAATGCCAATGTCTGCGGTAATGATTTTCGAGATAGACGTTGGATCGATGTCGATGTGAATAAATTTTGCGTTTGGGCAATACTTAGATGGCGTATTCGTGGTTCGATCATCAAATCGTGCACCCACACAAATGACGAGATCACTGTTGTGCATGGCTGTGTTGGCTTCATACGTACCGTGCATGCCCAACATACCCAAGTACTGACGATCGGTTGCAGGATACGATCCCAAGCCCATCAAGGTGTTCGTTACTGGTAAGTTAAACGCTTGTGCAAAGTCCATTAATTTATCACACGCATTACCAATAATAACACCACCGCCTGCATACACAACTGGCGCTTTGGCATGTGCAATCAATTCGGCCGCTTCAGCAACCTTTTCTGTATCAAACCCTTCAACCACTTGGTACGAACGAATGTTCACATCTGCCGGGTATTCAAACGGCAGTTTATTCTCTGGGTCGGTTACGTCTTTTGGAATGTCAATCACAACCGGACCTGGGCGCCCTGTTGTCGCAATGTGAAACGCTTTTTTCATGATCGACGGAATGTCTTCAGCTTTTTTTACCATGAAGCTGTGCTTCACGATGGGACGAGAAATACCCACCATGTCGGTTTCCTGGAATGCATCGCCGCCAATTAAATGCTGCATGACCTGACCTGACAATACAATCATCGGAATGGAGTCCATGTAAGCCGTTGCAATGCCTGTGACCGCATTCGTTGCACCAGGACCTGATGTTACTAAAACAACACCGACTTTACCAGTTGAGCGCGTGTAGGCATCTGCTGCATGCGTCGCCGCTTGCTCGTGGCGCACCAAAATATGAGGAATGTCACTGTCATTAAATAACGCATCATAAATATGCAAGACAGCGCCACCAGGATAGCCGAAAATGAATTCTACATTTTCGCATTCCAGTGATTTCGCAATCATTTGTCCGCCGGATAGTAGTTCCACCGAGTCACCTCTGTTTGTCATCTAAAAATTTAAGTGGCAAATTGTACTGTATGCACAGCCTGATGAACAGAGAGCAATTTCAAAATCTTGCCTGAAACACGCAAACTACGCTAACAATTCATCTAATTTCGCAATATCAGCTAATAGAGCCGTATTTTCCTCAGACGAGGACAGCATTTGTTCTGCCATCGGCAGGATTTGTGCACCAATGGCCAGCGACGCCTTAGCCTCAACCAAGGCATACACGGCAGGTATGAAGACAAACTGTAGCCACTGATAAAACTCCAATGTATCCACGCAAAATGGCAGAGTACTTGCCAACTGTTCTTCCGATGGTGGATCATCATCCCACATCGCGCGGGTGCGTAAATCAGCTTCTAAATCAAATAGTGCATGCATGACTGCATCGTAATCGTGCATATCAGATCCCCGACCTAGTTAATCAATAGCGACTTAAAGCTCAATGTGACGGCGATAGGCAGGTAATGAATCGAGCATCAACTGACCATAGCGTTTGGTCACAATTCGCTTGTCGAGTAAGGTAATATCACCCTCGTCGTCTTCATGACGGAGCAGTCGACCACAAGCCTGCAGCAATGCTTGCATCGCATCCGGCACCGAGATTTCCATAAATGGGTTCTTACCTTGCTGTTTAACCCAGTCGGCCAAGGCCTCATCGATCGGGCGCCCCGGCACGGCGAATGGCAACTTTGCAATGATCACATGCTGACAATACACCCCCGGTAAATCAACCCCTTCTGAAAAGCTGGCCAGACCAAAAATAACGCTGTTAAGCCCCTCATCGATACGTTCTCGATGACGCCGAATGACTTCAATTTTCGCGTGATCATCTTGCGTTATAATGATTTCTCGCAGGTCGTTTTCCAAGCTCTCATAGACCGTTTGCATTTGACGCCGTGATGAAAACAACACCAACGAGCCCCGCCGCTTAGTCAATAAGTTAGGTAATTCGTCAATCAAATATTGAGTGTGTTGCTCTACGTCACTGGGGTCACAAGGCAGCGACGGCACGTGTAACATCACCCGATTGAAATCAAACGGGCTGTCCAAACTAAAATACGACGCACCTTCAGGGATACCTAACTGTTGCTGTATGCGCCCAAAGTGTCCCAGCGAACTCAAGGTCGCGGAACTCAGTATCGTCGCAAATGCACGTTGCCATAAATGGATTTCTAAAATATCTTGCGCCATAATTGGACTCGCATGCAGAATCACATCTACATCGTCTAGATCACCTTCAAACTCGAGCCAGCGCGCCCAAACAACGCGACTGTCTTGCTGTGCATAGGCACGCCACAATGATTGATATTGCGTTGCGCGGGCGGTGTATTGAGCCACCAAGTTCCAGTTCTGCTCCCAGACAGCCTTATCGGTCTGATCGCTGGATTCCAATGCTTCATGAATGCTATCCAACACATTGATCAGGCGCAGATATTGTTGAGCCAGTACGCCCGCTGTTTCGCGTAATTCCGCCGGTACCACACCATCGGCAAACCGAAACAATTGTTCATCGGAGTAACTGTCTTCAGACACCTGATCGACAAACGGCAATAACATCGGTTTAATGGCATGCAAGCTCATCCCAATCTCACTCGCAGCCGTCAAACACTGCTTTTCTGGAACCGACAATCCCATGCTTTGATACACCAACTTCGGCAGTAATTGCACCTGCTCCAACCACTGCACACTCGATTGCAAACGCACCTGCGAGGCAAAATGCTGCAATGCTTTTGCACTGAGTTGATGAGCCTCATCAAACACATACATGCTCTGTTCCGGCTCACTCAAAATGGCTCCACCGCCCAACGCCAAATCCGACAACACCAAATCGTGATTGGCAACCACGCAATCTACTTTCTCCAATGCATCACGCGCTTTAAAGAAACTGCATTGCGAAACAAACGAGCAGTGGCGCCCTGTGCATTGATTGCGATCGGCAGTGAGTGGCAGCCACTCTTCATCGTCTAACGGCTGTGACCATGTGTCTCTGTCGCCATTCCATTCTCCCGACGACAATCCATTCAACATCGACTCGCATAACGACGCCTGCACTGTTTTTTCAGCGGCTTGTTGCATTTCATCTGGGTACAAATGCAATAACTCATGCGCTGGTTCCGACTGCAACTGCTTATCCAGTCGCGACAAACAGACATAGCGACGCCTCCCCTTTGCCAACGCAAAGGTAAACGTCAAACCACTGTGCTGTTGAATGCTCGGAAGGTCTTTGTACAAAATTTGTTCTTGAAGTGCGACCGTGGCGGTTGCAATGATCACACGTTTATCCAGTGCTTGCGCCAACGGAATGGTCGCCAAAGTGTACGCCAAGGTTTTACCGGTACCAGTACCGGCTTCGACCACACAGCAGTGCTTATTCGACACCCGCTCTAGTCCGTCATTGTACTCAATCGCTCCAATGCTTTTGGCAATTTCAGCGATCATAATCCGCTGAGAATGACGGGCACCCCACCCCTTTGACTCTAAAAACTGGGTGTAGGCCGCTTGAATGCGTTGCTTCACATCGCTACTTAACATCACGAAACTCTAATGGAATGCATTAGACGAACGCCGCATCACGACATCAGCCCAAGGTCTAATTTATTTTGAATTGGATTGGCGTACGTTTCTAAGACCCGCTTGCGTTGTGTACTATTGTAGCGCTCAAGACGGTCACTAAACGCATCGCGTTCCGCCTCAAAATCGCTTGCAGCAAACGGTTGTTTCGATGGAAGACACACACCAGACACAGGGGGCCGTCCAAGTAATTCATGCGCAAAATAACTGTTTGGAAACAAGACATAATTGGCCACAATTTGTCGATCGAGTTCCGCAGTAACCTGAGCAGAATCCGTCAAGTTAGGGATCTCAGATAGAGGCGTCCCAACTTCAATATGAACACGCCCGTTCTGACCCTCAATGCCTATAAAAATGCTGTCGGTGTCCTCACCTTCGTCTTTTTCATACGACCCCGACTTCTCAATGGCAATCAGCTCATTCGCCTTTAACAGCTCACACGGGTCGTACTCGTATGAAATCGACACCGGCACCAAATTCAATGCGCCACATCCCGTCTCAAACTCAGCGCCTTTGGTCGCACTCATCATTAACATTTTAATGATGGTCTCATCGGTTCGGTCAAATCCATCTTTGGCGCGCCCTTCTCGTTGAGCAATCCATACAGGATGTTGATCCATTGTGATTGAATGACGAATGTAAGCCGACAAATCACGCAATGCGGCAAATCGCTCTCGCGGTTTCATGATGCCACGCGGCACAATAAAACATTTGTTCAAACGCATCAAACGCCCTACAAACTCTTGGTCTAAGAGATTGGATCCAATGGCCGTTCGCGGAGACACAAACCCATTCTTGTTCAACATCACCGACAGGCACAATGAGTCCATTGCAATGTCCCTGTGATTGCTCAGGTACAAATGAGGACTCTGAGGATCCAACCCCTCCAAACCTGAGATGGTGAGAGAATCGGTGGTTGCAGAAAGCAGTTGCAACGCATGTGGTAGCAGACGTTGCTGAAATTCATCTGTGCTGGTCACTCCCTGTATATTACGCTTAAGAAATCGCCTCGCCAATGTACGCATGACTGCAGGTGCTACTTTAAACGCGGACGGGTGTCTCATCGCCAATAACGTGTCTAATAACTCCTTGTCGTTAACTAATTTATGCAAGACTCCAGACACTTCCTCATCCAGATACGGTCGGATCGATGCAAACTTACCCATTTTATACAGCCCAACTATTGTAATTGAGCGCAATTATAGCGGGTGAATGGGGTCAACGATATGCCTAACACCTAAAATACCTCATTAATCGCCCCATCAAATTGGATAAAACTCACAATAAACCTTGACTCAAATCAGCGAGGGCTCTATTATGCATTTCGTCGGTGCGGGGTGGAGCAGTCTGGTAGCTCGTCGGGCTCATAACCCGAAGGTCGTTAGTTCAAATCTAGCCCCCGCTACCAATTTTTAAGTCATTTCAAACACTTAATCAGTTTGATTTATCTTTCTTGATTCACCTCTAAGACCTCCAACTAATCTAAAGCTCTTTTAAACCTCTGATCCAGTCTATCTTTCTCTAAAAGATGAAAAAATTCGTTACGTATGCAATTAATTCAGCTGGCTTTTCTATCGCAGCTTATGAGTTTGGAGTCATTATCGGGAACAATTAAAACAACCCCAGTCAACCCTTCGTGTTCTGACACCATCGTATTGACGGCGCTCAGCAATTTAAAGAACCTCTCATATATACCAAATTGACACTTACAAAAAAG
>JBCDEX010000097.1:0-6256 GCA_039178995.1 Pseudomonadota bacterium
ATCGATTGCCGGGATTTGTTGAGCTGATCTTGCCGTTGGGCTTCTTTTTGTCGATTTTGTTGGTGTTTGGTCGAATGTACATGGACAATGAAATCACGATCTTGCACGCAGGTGGCGTCAGTCGCAACAAACTCAGCGCATACATTTTGGGCATCTCTCTGTTTATGGTGCTGTTGGTGGGCGTGGTTAGCTGCTTTTTAACGCCTATTGGCGCCTCAAAGTTCCATAAAATTTGGAACGACCCCAATAATTTCAGAGGGTTGAGCACTTTAATCGAAGGCAAATTTCAGAGCAATCGCGGCACCGGTTGGGTGTCGTATACCGAAGAGCTGTCACCCGATAAAACCAAGCTAGGACTTGTGTTTATGGGACATCCCAAGCAGAAAGGAGATGAGCACGAAGTGATCATGGTGGCGCAGAAAGGACGCGTGGTTGAGCGCTCAAACGGACGTTTCATCGAGCTCGATAAAGGAGTGCGCTATGAAGGCAATCCCGGGCAAAAAGATTATCAAATCACGGAGTTTGAACAATTAGGCCAGCTCATTGAGGTGTCGGTTAAGCACGAGACCGAGGTGTCTTCTGAGAGTATGTCAACAGCGGCGCTATGGCAATCGAATAAGCCCGAAGATCGCGCCATTTTTCATTGGCGCTTAGGCATCCCCATTTCATTGTGGATCATGTCATTGCTCGCGTTTGCATTGAGTAAAACCGACCCACGACGTGGGCGTTTTGTCGCCTTGTTGCCGGCGTTGGTATTGTATGTGATGTACGTATTTGCCATGAGCGCAGGCAAAAATGCATTGGGTGAAGGTAAATTGCCTTTATGGATGGGCTTGTGGTGGCTTCATGCGCTCTTTTTGGCGCTGACATTGGCTGTTTTGTACCTTGATTCATGGAAGCGCTGGTTGGCATCATTGCGTGCACAATCATTGCATCACGGAGCGGCCAGTTGATATGAAGTTTTTATTTTCCAATATGTCATTGTATGTGTTCAAGCAGATTATGTGGTGCATTGTCTTGGTGCTGTTGGTTGTGTTGAGTTTGGATGCGTTATCCCGCGTCATCGAACAAACCAACGACATGCAGGCGGATTACACCTTTGTGCAATTGCTGTTGTACATTGCTTTAACGTTGCCCGGACGATTAGTTGAATACATTCCGTATGCGTCGTTGATTGGCTGCCTAGCGGGCATGGGCATGCTGACCAATAACAGCGAGTTGGTGGTGATGCGTGCCGCAGGGATATCTATCTGGCGATTGGTGCTGATGGCGTTGTTCCCAGTGGCCTTGATTATGCTGGCGTCCATGGTAGTAGCTGAGTTCGTGGCGCCAAAGTTAGATCAGTACGCAGAACAACAACGATTGGAGCAGCGTTACTCGAAGAAGCGACTGTTTGCCAAGCAAGAGTTCTGGAATCGCGAGCAACGCGAATTCATTCGTATCAATCGACTGACTTACGACGGCAATGTGTCTGAGTTGAGTCGCTATGTATTCAATGACGATTGGCGTTTAATTAAGTCCCAATACGCAGAGAGCGCAGTGTATGAGGAGGGCGGCTGGATCTTAAAAGGTGCCGTTGAAACCAATTTTGAGATCAATCCAGAGACTTCCAAAGTAGTGCGCTTACACTCGACGGAAGACGCGAACAGTGTATGGCGAACCACGCTGGATTCGTTTCAGTTACGCTATTTAATCGCGGATCCAGATGAGCTCAATGTGTTTAAACTCAAAACTTTTATTGGCTATTTAAAGAGTCAAAATTTGAACACAGAGCACTACCAATTGGCGTTTTGGGAGAAGTTGTTTTACCCCTTAACTGCAATTGGTCTGATTTTAATTGCGATTCCTGGAGTTTTTGGCTCCACGCGCCAAGTGAGCATTGGTTATCGTGTGTTTGTGGGCGTATTGATCGGGGTGCTGTTTAGAATGCTACAGAATTTGTTGACACCCGCTGCGCTGGTGTACGACTTGTCGCCGGTACTGATTAGTTTCCTGCCGATTGCGTTGTGCGTGATCATTGGATTTCATCGCTTAAACAGAGTGCATTAACGCTTTTTAATCGGGGAGGCTTTTGTCTCGCTCTCTAGACGCAACAAGGTGTTCGAGACGATGTCTTGCCATGTACGTTGCTGTGGGTCAATGAACTGCCATAGCACGCCGATGCCAAAACATCCGTATGCGATGATTGCGGTAAAAAAACGAATGCTTGCTTGTTTGTAAGACGGTGATTGACCGTGATGGTCGACTATTATGAACTTCCATGTTTGCATGCCCAGTGTCTTGCCGTGTGAGACCCAGAAATAAACAAAAAAAGCATAAATCGTTAAAAACACGCAAGCCAATAATAATTTTTGTTCGATTGCATTGAGCGCGATGTCAGTTTTGTCAATGGGCGGGCCAAGTTGCGTTTTTAAGAACAAGGCGAGCATGGTGACAATGCAGCTGAGCCCAAACAATAAAAATGTATCGTAAAAACAAGCTGCTAGAGTGCGCCAAATACTGGGGGAAACTGCGTATGTGTGGTTAATATTCATGCGAACATAGTTTACAATGTTGAGCGATTTTGGCAATTTTAATTCAACCTTTTTTACGCGCTTTCATATGGCATACCTACGGTAAAGGTTGAGAACGACAGTGAGGTAGAGGGTAGAGAATGCGTATTTTATTAATTGAAGACGACGTTAAAGTGGCGAACTTCATTGTTCAAGGCTTAACGAAAAAGTCATATACAGTGGATCATTGCAGTGACGGTCAAGAAGGGCTGGACTTGTGTTTAAACCATTTTTTTAATTTGATCATTGTCGACCGCATGCTGCCCAGCTTATCAGGCGTTGACATCATCAAAGCCATTCGTAAAGAAGAAAACAAAACACCGGTGCTGATCTTAAGCGCGATGGGTGAAGTCTCAGATCGCGTTGAAGGGCTGAATATTGGAGCAGACGACTACTTGATCAAGCCGTTTGCTATGGAAGAGTTGTTAGCTCGAATAGATGCATTGTTGCGACGCGAAATCAATCAGGTATTTTTGCAAGTAGCGGACTTGGAGATGGATTTATTGAAGCACAAAGTGAAGCGCAATGGAAAGCGAATTTTATTGCAGCCGAGAGAATACCGGTTACTGGAATTTTTAATGAAAAACGCAGGGCGTGTTGTGACACGAACGATGCTGTTGGAGAACGTCTGGGAGTACCACTTTGACCCTCAAACGAATGTGATTGATGTACACATCAGCCGTTTGCGCCAAAAGATTGATAAAGATTTTGATAACAAATTGTTGGGTACGGTTCGAGGTTCGGGTTACAAGCTTAAAGATGGCTAAAAAAATGCGAACCAACATACTAGATTCCATTGCGTTCCAATATGCGTTGTTTTACGTTGCCGTTGTCACGGCGTTGACGTTCAGTTTACTCATTATTGGGTACGGTTATGTGTATTATTACGAGCTGGAATCCTACTGGGCCGATTTGTCAAAAGAATATCGAATTGTGAGTCAAATAGAAGCTAAAGAAAAGATGCCAGGCTTGATTGAATACACATACCAATACAGAGATGTTCAAAGCGTTAAAGAAACTTTGGTCAGTGTGTTAGATAAAAAAACAGGAGAGATTTACGGTGCACTTCCTCATTGGCCATTGCATTTGACCAAGTGGTTTCAATTTCTTAGTTTCAACGTTGAAGCAAATGGCGTAATCCAGAATTTCGTGGGACGTGAGATTAAACGCGACGCCTATGATGTCATCGTGTTTGTGTCGATCAGTGATTTCTTTTCCCGAATCAAGCAAATTATTCTACTCGCGAGTCAGTTCATGTGTGGAGTTATTTTCTTTGGCGTTCTGGGTGCGTGCATTATTAGTCGAGATTTGATTTCACGGGTGGCAAAAGTTAACGATGGCATTGATCGAATCATCAAAGGTAACTTGTCTGAGCGCTTGCCGTTGCCACTCCGAGAAGGCGAACTATCGATGTTGGCTGCCAATGCAAACAATATGTTGGAGCGGATTGAAAAGTTACTCCAAAGTAAGCGCGAATTTTCAAATAACATTGCTCACGACTTGCGAACACCTTTAACGCGATTACGTAACAATCTTGAAGAACTCAGCTCAAAAGTAGGTAAAAAAAACACCGACTTGGTGGAATCGCTCATCGGTGAAACGGATGGATTACTGTCCACGTTTAATGCCTTGTTACGCATTACCAATGTGGAGACGGAAGCCAGCAAAGAACGCTTTGAAGAGTTTGATTTGGCGAACTTGTTGACCGACGTAATTGAGTTGTACGAGCCATTGGCGGAAGAAAAGCATATTCATATTAATGTGGCTTCAGTGCACAGCAGTTTCATTAAAGGTGATAAAAATTTGCTGTTTCAAATGTTTGCCAATCTACTTGATAACGCCATTAAGTATGGCCCTGAACATTCAACAGTGAGGTTGTATTCTTTTTTTAAACAAGACACCATTTATGCGGGCGTAATTGATCAAGGCGATGGAATTTCAAAAGACGAACAAAAAAAGGTATTTGAAAGTTTTTACCGCATTGAGTCCAGTCGAGGATTAAAGCCCGGTAATGGGCTTGGCTTAAGTTTGGTATCAGCGGTGATTGACTTACATGATGCAGACATCGAATTAAGAAATCAAATGCCGGGCTTAAATGTTGAGGTTCGGTTTAAGCCGTTGCCCGCCAATATGTACCGTAAGTATCGGCGCTTGAATTAAACTGGGTGATGAGAGTAAAACTATGATTCAAAAAGATGTGCTAGAAGGGCGAGTTCCGATTCGCTACGCAAAAAAACTATTGCGGATGTTGGAGTCGTATGGTTGCGAAACAGCGCAGGTTATTAATGACCTTCAATTGCCACAAAACATCATGAAGTTAAGCGACGACGGACATTATGTGTCCGTCACGCAGTACAGTATTTTATGTCAGCAAGCTATGAATTCGGTGTATCAAGAAGATCTCGGGCTGCAAACAGATAAGGGTGTGACATCCGGTGCGTTTCGCATGATGTGTTACGCAATCATTCATTGCAATAATTTGGGTGATGCACTCAAGCGCGCGTGCGAATTCTTTCGCATTTTTTACACTGAGTCGTTTCATTTGAACTTGCGGGTAATTGAAGATCAAGCGTATCTAGGCTACGAGCGCTGCGACATTCCAGTGTATGGCATTGAGCAAATTCGCGACACCTCTGGTTTGGGTGTCTGGCACCGTTTCAGCAGTTGGTTGATCAGTGAGGCCTTGGAATTGGACGAGGTACATTTTTTACGCGAGAAACCTGACTTCAATAAACAGACACGCTACAACGAAATGTTTAATGCGACGGTGTCGTACTCGCATTCGTCCAGCTTGTTGGTGTTTGATCGAAAATACTTGAATTACCCGATTCTACAAACGGAAAAAACCCTGAAAGAATTTTTAAGTTCTGCACCGCATTATCTGTTGGTCATGCCCAGTATGAGTTTGGGTTTGGGTAATTTGGTGGCGAAAGTACGCTCCTTGATCGGTCATGACTTCAGTCAAGGATTTCCAAGCTTTGAAGAAATCAGCACCTCGTTAAACATGTCGGGTCCTACCTTACGACGACACTTAAAGAAAGAAGGGGTTACGTTTCAGCAAATCAAAGACAACTCGCGTCGTGAGGCTGCGGTGGCGTATTTAAGTCGCCCCGAACTCTCGATCAACACCGTCGCCGCATTGATGGGTTTTACCGAACCCAGCGCCTTTCACAGATCGTTTAAGAAGTGGACCGGCAAGCCACCCGGCGTATACCGCAAAGAAGCACTATTCGACCCAAAGGCACAACCATTTAACGACGACTACTAATAGGCGAGCTCTATCACCGAGGGAAAGAATTTATGGGAAAAGTATTTGCAGATGCTGCTAGGCCAACAAAAGAGCTCACCAAAGAGAATCACCAAGGTTTTTTTGAGCGCTTTATGCAGCGACGTGACACGCAGCTGCCTCGATTCGTTGAAACGATTAATGCTCAATACGGTGAGGGCACACTGGATTATAGCCCTGAGTCATTGGATCGAGCGTGGGATGTGGTCAAGGAAAATTTGTCCATTGAATCATTGCCTAATGGCTACACCGATGAAGCTCGCGTGCCCGAATGGGTGTGGTTTTTTGGATTTTGGTTATACGTAGATGTGCCGTCTCAGACGTTAAGCTATGAATCGCTGGATTGGCTTGATCAATTGGTGTATTACTCAGGTGAAGTGGTGATTCGCACAATACCGAACACACGATGGGTTCAGTG
>JBCDEX010000098.1:0-6249 GCA_039178995.1 Pseudomonadota bacterium
GTTGGAACTGCTTGATAAGTGCATCGACATCAACCAAAGCCCTATTGGACGAACGCCACGTTCAAACCCTGCGACCTACACAGGGCTGTTTTCACCCATTCGCGAATTATTTGCAGGCACTCAAGAAGCGCGTGCACGAGGTTATAAAATTGGCCGCTTCAGCTTCAACGTCAAAGGCGGACGTTGTGAAGCATGCCAAGGCGACGGCGTAACCAAAGTGGAAATGCACTTCTTGGCCGATATCTATGTTCCGTGTGATGTGTGTCACGGTGAACGCTACAATCGTGAAACGCTGGAGATCAAATACAAAGGCAAAAACATTCACGAAGTGCTCGACATGACGATTGAAGACGCCTATGTGTTTTTTGAATCAATTCCAACGTTGGCGCGTCGGTTAAAAACACTGATGGATGTTGGCTTGTCCTACATTCGTCTCGGGCAATCCGCGACTACTTTGTCGGGTGGCGAAGCGCAACGCATTAAACTTTCAAAAGAACTGTCAAAACGCGACACCGGCAACACGTTGTACATACTAGATGAACCCACCACGGGACTTCACTTTCACGACATTAAACAGTTGCTGCACGTACTCCATGACTTACGCGACAAAGGCAATACCATCATTGTTATTGAACACAATTTGGATGTCATTAAAACAGCCGATTGGATCATAGACATCGGTCCCGAAGGCGGTTCGGGTGGTGGACAAATCATTGCTCAAGGCACACCTGAAGAGATTACCAAACACACCGTGTCGCACACTGGGCGATTCTTGAAAGACATTTTAAATGCGAAATAAATCAGACTAAGGTCATGAACAGCCCACAAAAAAACATAGTCAGCGTCAGTCAACTGAATCGATCTGCAAAGCAATTACTACAAACACATTTGGGTATGGTCTGGGTGCGTGGCGAAATATCAGGGCTGTCGCGACCGGCGTCGGGGCACTGGTACTTCACAATCAAAGACCAGAACGCACAGATCAGCTGTGCGATGTTCAAAGGCCGTAACGCCTTACTCAAGACCGCACCCAGCAATGGTGATCAAGTGTTGATTCGAGGCAACATCAGCCTGTACGAACCTCGCGGTAATTATCAGCTAATTGCAGAGCACATCGAAGCCGAAGGCGAAGGACGATTGCGCCAGGCATTTGAAGCGCTCAAGCAGCAATTGCATGCGGAAGGCTTATTTGATGCCGAGCACAAACAAGCCCTGCCCAACTACCCTCGACACATCGCGATTGTCAGTTCATCGACGGGTGCGGCGGTACACGACATGTGTTCGGTGCTCAAACGCCGCTGGCCCTTATGCAAGATTTCACTGTTCCCCTGTGCGGTTCAAGGCGAGCACGCGCCTGCGCAAATTTGCCATGCCTTGTCATTGATCAACACACATTGGAATCGTGGTGAGAACAAAAACGTACCCATTCAAGCCATCATCGTTGGCCGTGGTGGAGGCTCTCTGGAAGACCTGCAAGCCTTTAATGAAGAATCGGTCGCACGCGCTGTGTTTAATAGCCATCTTCCGGTGATCAGTGCGGTGGGACACGAAGTCGATTTTTGCATTTGTGATTTTGTCGCAGATCAACGCGCGCCCACCCCATCGGTGGCCGCTGAACTGTTGTGTGCCGATCAACACGAACTCTCCCAAACGCTCGATCACTTCGACAACGTATTAAACAGCGCCATGCGCACCAACATCGTGCGGCACACAAACGCACTGACTCAATTAAACCATCGAATGCGTCATCCGCAAGAAAACATCTCATTTTTTAAGCAACGATTTATTCAAACGGCACAACAACTCAAACAATTGATGCAGTCACAGCTTAACCATTCATCTCATACGCTGACATCACACACACATCGACTGATGCGACACACCCCGAGCACATCGACTGGCACAACCGAGGTCAATGAGCTGTTTACCCGACTGTCACACGCGATTAAATCCACACTGAGTGATAATCAACTGAGTCTTCAATCGAACACGGGGTTGTTGAATACCGTCAGTCCATTGGCAACATTGCAACGAGGCTATGCCATCGCCGCCGATTCAGGCGGTCACATCATCAGCAGCGTGGAGCACACGCAGCTGGATAATGACATTCAGCTGACGGTGTCTGACGGCTCATTAACGGCCAAGATCACGTCCATCACGCCAAAACACGTTTACAGTGATTCATCATGAACTCATCATTAGCCGACCCAGCAAAAACGTTGTTACTCGACGCATTGATCGATGACAGTGCAGATTCTGTGTTGTTGTTAAGCGACGAACACATCACCGGCAGCGATCTCAACCGCTGTTTTTCTCACGCAACGTCCACGACACTGCACGTCATCAGCAATCGCTATCGCACGATTAAAACCACGCATAAGCATCATTCGTTTGCCTTTAATGACTTCGTCATCGACCCACAGCAGCACACCTTTTTTGACTCGGTGTACATTCGCATCCCAAAAGAAAAAGCGGTCTTACGTCATTTAATCAACAGCGCACATCATGCACTCTCAATCGGTGGGTCGTTGTTTTTTTCAGGTAAGAAAAACGAAGGCGTTAAATCCGCACAAAAAATAGCCCAAGACACCTTCAATGCAACAGCAAGCAAGATTGGAAAACACAATGCCGCGCTGCTCTATGAGATTAAAAAAACCAACGCCAACGAATGGGCAAGCACATCCACCTCATACCAAGAACACATTAAATTGGCGCATACTGAGTGCGATCACATCTCCACACTGTGTAGCAAACCAGGACAATTCGGCCATCAAAAAATCGACCTTGGTAGTCACTTATTATGCCAACACTATGCTGCGATTTACGATTCCTTTGAGGTATCCCCAACGCGCTTTTTAGATCTTGGATGCGGCTACGGTTATTTAACGCTTCACAGCAAACCCTATCCATTATCAGAGCGTGTCGCGACCGACAACAATGCCGCTGCGTTAATCAGTTGCGCAAAAAATTGCAGCGACAATGGGCTTGATTGCCATGTGATCGCCAGTGATGCAGGCAGCGTGTTAGAACCCGCGTTTGATTGGATTGTCTGCAACCCTCCGTTTCACAGAGGCTTTTCAAACGACAGCGGTTTATTGAATCATTTTTTAGACAGCGCGCGACGCTTACTGTCTAAACATGGACAAGCAACATTTGTGGTCAATGAATTTATTCCATTAGAGCGAGAAGCGCGTGCATCATTCAACGTCATTAAACAGCTCGATCATGCGCACGGGTTTAACGTATACGCACTGTCTCGTTAATCTCGCTGAAAAACGATTCGTGATCTTGATGACGCCAGCTTGATGTTTTTATGCGAATTTGGCTGTGTTGACAGCCTTATGTGATTGGCGTTTCTTGAGTCGATGTCTTCGTTTTGAAAAACCGTGAATACAGAGTGTACGCGATGCCAGACACCACATAGGCCAAGCCCAATGCACTTAAAAACAATGGCGGATCCATCATGACAAACACGATCAACATCACGAACAACACAAGAAAGACAAACGAGACTCTGCCCTTCATGTTCACGTTTTTGAATGAATAATACAATAAATTACTGATCATCAAAATCCCAGCCAACGTAGTTACCACTGCCAACAGCGTCAACAACAGCGTGTGCTCTTCGACGTGAAAATTAATGCCGCGATCGTCCAATAGCCAGATAAACGAGATCAAAAACCCGGCCGCAGCAGGACTCGCCAAACCGGAGAAAAAGGCACTGGGCGTTCCATCCGTCGCCGTATTAAATCGTGCCAATCGCAACGCCGCACACGTCAAATACAAAAAGGAAATGGCCCAACCTATTTTACCCAGTCCCATCAACCCAAACTTATAGGCAATGATGGCTGGCGCCACACCAAATGACAACAAGTCCGACAGACTGTCGTACTCTTTCCCGAATTCACTTTGTGCGTTCATGATGCGCGCCACCCGACCGTCCAGTGCGTCGAACAACATGGCAAAAAAGAGCGCAATGATCGCAGGTTCAAACTGATTTCCAATTGCATTCAAAATCGCGTAAAAGCCGCAAAACATTGCTGCTGTGGTCAGCAAATTTGGCAATAAATAAACGCCCTTATAACCCACTTTTTTTCCATCTTGTGAGACATACTCTATGTGCTCATCGACAAATTGAAATTTATCATCCAGCTTGGCTTGGTTGTCATCGGCCCCGTCTTTGTGTAACCACGACTGCGTTTCGTTGACTTCGTTACTCATGTTTACATCCTTCATAGAGACTGTACTCTCTGACTCTGTTGGTCCTATTCATTATTTGCGTCATAACATTAGCATCGCCATGCATCACAGTAGTTCCCAGACCGCATTGATTGAACGATTGCGCAATGACTTATACTGCACACACGCACCAATTGATAATTGGGGCAATGCCAGTCCAGCATCAATCACTTCAATGTCATCTTTTTGTGGGCTGTAGTTTAAAACAATGTCGGGGACGACTCCAATGCCAAACCCCAAACTCACCATACTCACAATGGCTTCATGTCCGGATACGTGACTGTACACATCCACATCCAAGTCCTGTTCCTTTGCCCACTCATCGAACTGTTCGCGTATGATACCACCTTCTGCGAGTATCCACGGCAACGTTCGCCATTCTTTTGATTGGCTCAACCAATGCTGACGAATACTGCACGGACGCTTGGAAATGATGAGTTTTAAGTGTGTCGAGGTGATTTCTTGGTACAGCAGCTCGCTCGGCACGATCTGAGGTTTTGCAGTAATCGCCATGTGATCTTGTCCCGACATGACTCGATCCAAAGCGCTGGAAGCGTCCCCAGTTCGCAACAACACGTTAATGTCTGGGTAGCGTTCACGGATGGATGGCAATAGATTCGTGAGAATACTGTACGCTGCTGTCACTGAACAGAACACACTGAGATTACCACTGACCTCGTCTTTACTCGCTTGCAACACGTGCTTGATCTCATCCAGATTGTTTAAGGCATCACGTGCATACGGCAAAAATACACGCCCTTGCTCAGACAGCACCACACTGCGCTTGTCTCGAATAAACAGCGTTGCATCGACCGAGACCTCAAGGCGCTGAATCAGTCGTGACAACGCAGAAGGCGTCATGTTGAGCTGTTCACTAGCTCTCGCAAAGTGCAAGTACTCCGACAAGCACACAAATGCTTGCAGTTCTTTTGATGACACGGTCACAAAACACCCTCTAATAATGAATAAATTTCACTTCTAAATCATAATTAATTCATTTTACGCAACAGTTGATTTAAGTTAAAGTGCCTTTTTTCAACCACAATCAGTGAGATACCGTTATGGGAAAAAATTACTTTAATACGCTGCCATTGCGTTTGCAGCTTGAAGAACTCAGCAAATGTCGCTTTATGACGCGCGATGAATTCCCCAATGAAAGCGACTTTCTTAAAGGCAAAAAAGTCGTCATCGTGGGCTGTGGCGCTCAAGGCCTCAACCAAGGCTTGAACATGAGAGACAGTGGACTGGACGTATCATACGCCCTACGTGCTGATGCCATCTCAGAGAAACGCGATTCTTGGAAGAACGCAACGGAGAATGGCTTCACCGTCGACACCTATGAAGCATTAATTCCAAGTGCGGATCTTGTGTGTAACTTAACACCAGATAAACAGCATACCAATGTGGTTGAGCAAGTCATGCCATTGATGAAGCAAGGCGCGTGTTTGGCGTATTCTCACGGTTTCAACATCGTAGAAGAAGGCATGCAAATCCGCGATGACTTGACCGTTGTCATGGTCGCACCTAAATGCCCTGGTTCAGAAGTGCGTGCAGAATACGTACGTGGGTTTGGTGTTCCAACACTCATCGCAGTGCATCGTGAAAATGACCCTCAAGGTCATGGCATGGAAATTGCCAAAGCGTACGCTGCCGCAACAGGTGGACATCGTGCCGGTGTATTACAGTCATCGTTCGTAGCCGAAGTAAAATCAGACTTGATGGGTGAGCAAACCATTCTATGTGGCATGCTGCAAACGGGGTCTATTTTGTGCTTTGATAAGATGCTCGAGAAAGGCATCGATGAAGCGTATGCATCGCGTTTGATCCAATACGGTTGGGAAACCATCACGGAAGCGTTGAAATACGGAGGCGTGACCAACATGATGGATCGTTTGTCTAACCCAGCTAAAATCAAAGCGTTTGATTTGGCTGAAGAACTAAAAGGCATCATGCGTCCATTGTTTGAAAAGCATCAAGACGACATCATTACCGGTCACTTTTCAAAAACCA
>JBCDEX010000099.1:0-6237 GCA_039178995.1 Pseudomonadota bacterium
CTGAATGATCTTCGCAACGAAGACGTGCGTTTTCGCATTCGCGATCAGCAGGTTTGCCACGATCGTCACCAGGTTTTCAAACGCGGTATCCGGCGAAACCGATTGCAGCATATCGTTTGTGCCCGCATGCAACAGAGTCGCGTAGGCGTGTTAAGAAATGCTACGCTGTGAGACACAACCAAATCAGGTGCTTCTAAATGAGGGTAGTGTCCTACATTGAGAGCGATTGTGCGCTGGTGTGGCATGTGTCGCTCGTAATACTTACGTGTGGCCTCGCCCGATACAGGGCTGAAGTCTCCGCAGATATACAGTAAGGGCTGTTGAGCGTGGATGAGGGCGTTACGCCAGCGGTCTCGGTATTCTAAGCGCTCAAATAAATAACGCTGGAGTTTGGGCAGTAATGAGCGGCCTTGTTTATAGCAGATCATACGCCACACTTCATTAAACGCATCTGTACTCAGTGTGTGATAAAACAATCGTTGCCAGCCGATGCGAAACATCCAGCGATTGTTCAATGCGCCAATCAGGGAAAACAGCGGTCCTATCATAAGGCGCTGTATGAGCATGGGCTGGTTGCCTTCAATAAAAATACCGCTGTTGAGTATGACCGCTTGATTGATGGTGATGTTGAGTTGGTGTGTGTTTTGTCGAGCCAGTAGCTCTTGCAATACGGTGGCACCGTAATCGTGTGCGATGACGGAGCACTGCGTCAGTTTGAGCTTTTGCATTAAAAACTCACACAGATTGGCTTGTTCCATGATGGTGTAATTGTGATTTTTCGGCTTGTCGGAACTTCCGTAACCTAAGAAATCAAGGGTGATGAGGTTGAAGTGTTGTGACAGAGATCCCCATACCTTGTGCCAATCCATGGATGCCGTAGGTGAGCCATGAAGTAGAAGTAAATTGGGTTTTTCAGAGTCGAGATTGAGGTGATAGCGATAAAAAATGTCGTACTGGGCGTAGCGAAAATAATACCCAGAGTGGCGCCATTGTTCAAATGTGATATCGGACGCGAGTGTTTGGGGTTGATTGGGCATAGAAAGCATAGCCTAAAGCATTGTTTAACGATTTACTAGCTGCATTCGGTATAAGTTGACCTGTTTCAAGGCGATATTAAAAAGCACTGTATATATATTCAAGTTTGTGCGTATAATAAGATAAAATCAAACAGCGCTGATGGTGGATATGAGCATAATTTTAGGCATTGATCCTGGTTCGAGAATTACCGGTTATGGGGTGGTTCAATCAGAGTCTGGGCGTCAAACATACATTGATTGTGGCTGCATTCGATTGGGTGACGTGCCGTTAGCCGACCGTTTGCTGGTGTTGTTTGACAGTTTGAATCAAGTGATTGCGCAACATCAGCCCGACATCATGTCAGTTGAGCAGGTGTTCTTGGCTAAAAATGCCTCGTCTGCCTTGGTATTAGGGCATGCTCGAGGCGTTGCCATGCTTGCGGGCACGCATAATGGTTTGGACGTTCATGAGTATTCAGCGAAACAGATCAAACGCGCCGTGGTGGGTACCGGTGCGGCGCAAAAGTCACAGGTGCAGCACATGGTGACGTTGTTGTTGTCTTTGTCAGGAAAGCCTAAGGAAGATGCTGCTGATGCCTTGGCTGCGGCGCTGTGTCATTCGCGTCTTGCGCCCAGCGCAACGCTGTTAGGCAAAGAACTTAACAAAGGCAGCGTGAATCTGCGTCGTCGGCGAGCGCATTGATGTTGAACGATTCAAAGCGATGGTGTGTTAAATAATCACAATGAATGTAAATAAGAAGTGACATTATGATCAGTTGGTTAAGTGGTGTGGTATTGGAAAAAGCAGCGCCGAGTTTGGTGTTGAATGTCAACGGAGTGGGGTATGAGGTGTTTGTGCCCATGAGCAGTTTTGTGTCATTGCCAGCAATTGGGCAAGACGCAGCAGTGTTCATTCACATGGTGGTTCGTGAAGATGCTCAGTTATTGTATGGGTTTATGAGTAAACAAGAACGCGAGCTGTTTCAAATCTTGCTTAAGGTCAACGGTGTTGGGGCGAAAATGGCGCTGAACATTTTATCCGCGATGGATGCGCATGAATTCGCGCAGAAGGTGCACGACAAAGACGTATCTGCATTGGTTAAGCTGCCGGGGATTGGTAAAAAAACAGCGGAACGCTTGGTGATTGAACTGCTGGATCGATTGCAACATTGGCAATTGGATGACGGCGTGAGTGCTCCAGCGGGTGCCTCAGCCGATGCGGGTGCGTTTACCGCGCAAGACGATGCGCTGGCCGCATTGATTGCGCTCGGATACAAAGAGGCTGACGCTCAAAAAGCGATTAAGTCTGTGGTGGATTCAGGTTCGTACGGCAGCAGTGAGGCGTTGATTCGAGAAGCGCTACGTTCACATGTACGCTGAGTATGAGCATCACGCATAATGAGAACAAGAGAAATGAGTCATGATTGAGAGTGGGTTAACTGAGATGGCGCCCAATGAGCAGCGTTTGATATCGGGTACGCCGCTGCAAGACGATACGCAAGATCGTGCGGTGCGGCCGAAAACGCTGAACGAATACATCGGGCAGGCAGCGGTTCGCGAGCAAATGAGCATCTTTATCGAAGCGGCGCGATTGCGGGATGAATCATTGGATCATTGCTTAATTTTTGGTCCGCCTGGGTTGGGCAAGACGACCTTGGCGAACATCATTGCCACGGAAATGCAGGGTGTGTTGCGCAGTACGTCAGGTCCCGTGTTAGAAAAAGCGGGGGATTTGGCGGCGTTGCTGACCAACTTGGAAGCGGGAGATGTGCTGTTTATCGATGAGATTCATCGCTTGAGTCCGTACATCGAAGAAATCTTGTACCCTGCAATGGAAGACTATCAGCTGGATATTATGATTGGTGATGGGCCAGCCGCACGTTCGATTAAAATTGATTTACCTCCGTTCACCTTGATTGGTGCCACCACGCGGGCGGGTTTGTTAACCTCGCCGTTGAGAGATCGTTTTGGCATTGTCCAGCGTTTGGAGTTTTACACGCTGAACGAGTTGTCTCAAATTGCAACTCGTGCAGCTGGCATTTTAGATATCCCTCTTGAACCAGAGGGTGCGATGGAGTTGGCCAAACGTTCTCGAGGCACGCCGAGGATTTGCAACCGCCTGTTGAGGCGTGTACGTGATTTTGCACAGGTGAAAGCCAATGGCGTGATCACTGCGGATGTGGCCAACGATGCCTTGAATTTATTAAAGGTGGATGAGTCTGGATTTGATCAATTGGACCGTCGGTTGTTGCTGGCGCTGATGGAAAAGTTTGGCGGTGGCCCGGTGGGTGTTGACAGTTTATCTGCGGCGATTAGTGAAGAAAAAGGCACCATTGAAGACATGTTGGAACCGTATTTGATACAGCAAGGTTATATGATGCGAACGCCCAGAGGTCGAGTGGCGACCTTAAAGTCGTATGAACATTTTGGCTTGGAAAAGCCACGTGATTAATGGGTTGATCGCGCCCAGAGAGGGTTGTGTTAGACTTGAGCGGTAAAGAATGTGTGAGGTTGATCGCTCACGGACGAATAACAAGAACAGGGTTGAATGAGCGTCATGGCGAATTTTACATTGCCTGTTCGTGTTTATATTGAAGACACGGACGCGGGCGGTATTGTGTATTATGTGAACTACCTTAAATACTGTGAGCGAGCGCGCTCAGAGTATTTTCGGACACTGGGATTTGATAAACCTGCGTTTTTAGAGCAAGGACACTTTTTTGTTGTGACAGAAGCGAATACAAAATACCATGCGCCCGCGCGGTTAGATGACGAGTTAAACGTCACCGCAACTGTGATTGAAACCAAACGTGTTTCATTACTGTTTGAACAGCTTATTTCTCGTGAGAATCAGCGTTTGGTGAGCAGCCAAGTTCGCATTGCCTATCTAGATCATAACACCATGAAACCTAAAGCGATTCCTTTGGATGTCCTTAATTCATTGACGTAACACCTACCTTAATAGATGTTAAATTTTTGCGTTATCGTGTGAATGATGTTTATTGTTGGCGGGCTAACATGTAGACTACGTACAACTATAATATGTAAGTTTTACCAGTCAACGGATTTTGTTATTTAGAGGGTTTCTCATGAGTGAATCACACTCCATTTTAGGTCTTATCATGGAAGCGGGATTAGTCGTGCAAGCTGTTATGGCTTTGCTGGTCTTGGCGTCTATTTTATCGTGGGCCTTTATTTTTCAGCGTATGTTTTTCTTCAGACGCAGCTATCAAGAAGTGCGAAGATTCACGCGTGCGTTTTGGTCTGAAGGTGATTTGAGTCGCATCTATGATGAAGGTGTTAACACGCGCTCAAGCCGTCGAGGTGATTACGCAGGCAGTGAGAGCATTTTTAGAGCGGGTTATTCGGAGTTTGTTCGCTTACGTAAGCAGTCTAAAACAGACCCTGAGTCCATTATGCAAGGCACGCACCGAGTGATGCGTGTGGCGTTGGCAAAAGAAGAAGAAGAGCTGGAAAGCGGCTTAAACTTTTTGGCAACCGTTGGTTCAACTGCACCTTATGTTGGCTTGTTTGGTACGGTGTGGGGGATTATGAACTCCTTCCGAGGCATTGCTGAAATGAAGCAAGCCAGTTTGGCCGTTGTTGCACCTGGTATTTCAGAGGCGTTGATCGCAACGGCGATTGGTTTATTTGCAGCCATTCCAGCGGTTATCGCGTACAACCGTTACTCGAGTAAGGCTGATAACTTAGCGGGACGTTATGAAACCTTTGCAGATGAATTCAGCAGTGTTTTGCATCGTCAAGCGTACCATGAACAACAATCGTCTGATCAGGCTGGATAAGCGTTATGACTGGATTTAGACGGCAGCGTAAAAAACGCAAATTAAACGCCGACATTAACGTGGTGCCATACATCGACGTCATGTTGGTGTTGTTGGTCATTTTTATGGTGACCGCGCCGATGATTACTCAAGGTGTTAAGGTCGAATTGCCTGAAGTGGCAGACGCTGAAATGTCTCAGGAACAAGAGAAGCCAATCATTGTCTCAATAAGTCAAAGCGGAGCGTTATCGTACTCGCGAGGCGAAGAGTCTCAAGAGAATATGACGCAAGGTGAGTTGATTTCGCGTGTGCAACAAGCGGTCTCGGCGACGCCTAAGCTGAATGTCATGCTGCACGGCGATCGCGGTATTAACTATGAGCGTGTTGTCACGATCATGGCCGCACTGCAACAAGCTGGTGTAACAGGTGTTGGGCTGGTGACACAGCCTCTTAAACAATAAAAGCGTTGACGCATGACAAGAGATTCATTAAACACACATCGTAAGGCGGCTGTTGAGATATGAGAACAGCTCGTGTGATTCCATTTATACTAGCGTTATTGCTTCACGTGCTGTTAGGTGTTGTGATTTTAACCAATTGGCAAAGAGAAAAACCAGTCACCGTGGCGTCGATGCAAGCGACGTTGATTGATGCAGACACCTTGGCTCACATGACCGTGAACGAGCCCCCAGCGGTTGAACCAGTTGCTGAGCCTGTCTCAGAACCTACGCCTGAACTTCTTCCAGAAGCAACTCCAGAGCCGACTCCAGCTCCTGAGCCACCAGAAGTGGTGGAAGCGGTTGCTGCAGCGTCTTCGGTTAAGGTCATTGATGCAGCAAAGCAATTGCAAGAAAAGCGTGAGCAAAAGAAAGCCGCTGAACGAGCAGAAAAAGCAGAGCGTCAGCGTCAAGCCGAGCAAGCAAAACAAGCGGAAGCACAACGTCAGGCTGAAGAAATTAAACGCAGACAAGCTCAAAAGAAAGAAGCCCTTGAGCGCCAAGTAAAACAAAAAATGGCGCAGCAAGAGGCGAAGCAGGCAGAAGCAAAACGCAAGGAAGAAGAGAAAAAACAGAGAGAAGCAGAGCGACAAGCCGAATCGATTAAAGCAGTTCAGGCAAAGAAAAAAGCAGAAGCAGAGCGCAAGGCCAAAGAGAAAATGAGAGAAGCCGCCGCTAAAAAGAAATCGCAAGCAAAAGCGAAAGCACCTCAGAAAACAGCGGCGGCTAAAAAAGCCGAAGCACTTCGAAAAGAGCGAGCTGCACAAAAAGAAGCCGAAAAGCAGAAGTTGGCAAACGCAAAGAAAGAAGCCGCCAAGCGTCAAAAAGAAGCGCAAGCACGACGTAAACGTGAAGACGCGCAACGTGCTAAGGAAGCGGATGCGGCGAGACGAAGTCAAGCAGCCGAAGAAGCACGCGAGTTGGCGAGAGCCAAACAAGCAA
>JBCDEX010000100.1:0-6193 GCA_039178995.1 Pseudomonadota bacterium
AATTATCTGCCGTAATGTTAGATTTATTAACAGAGAAGTTTTCTAACAATATATACCTATCAGCATGTCATGTCTACCTTCTTGATCTTGTTTGCCAAGGTATGGAAAGTAATAATAAACAATATTTGGTTTTATTGTCGACAATTAGAAAAAATGAACTTGCATCTATGGCAAGGCTTGGATATGGTGTGTAAACTTAATGAGAATTAATAAATCATCTTGTATACGATGTCGTCTATTGAGGAAGTTATCAAACTTTATACCCATGTAGCAACTTGTGACACCCTGAATCGCCCCTAATTTACTAGAGACTCTTTAACTATATAGTGTATTTAAAGAGGAGGCCATCATGGCTGGAGAGCGATACAACGAAGAATTTAAGATAGCGGCTGTTAAACAAGTCACTGAGAATGGTTACTCGGTTGCAGACGTTGCAAGACGTTCGGGCGTTGACCTTTCCCCATCTTTAGTGCCACTGTTTGGTGCGTTTCTGTGAGGTATTAAATGTACGCGCGTGTGACATTTATCACATGTGGGTTGAGTTTAAGTTTGGTATACTTTTTGAGTGCCGGTTTAACTAGGATGTGAATTGGCGAGTAACAAATATAATAACATGGAGCGTTATCACATGGATAAGTCATCCCATTGGCAACAAAAACTGCAGCACCTTTTGCCTCGTTTAAAGCCTCACACATTAAACAGTCCCGTTAAATTCGAGGTGCCGACGTCGTGTCGTTTCTTGCTGTTGTTGAGTGGCCGAGTTCACGTGTATGCGTATCACGACAGTGTCGAAGAACCTTTTTTGATTGGTGCATTCATTCCTGGTCAGTGGGTTTCAAATGAGTACGGTGCGATCACTCAGCTGATGTTGCATGCAAGTTGTAATGCGACGATGTTGCCACTGAGTGTGCGTGACGTTGACGCGATTGAAAAGGCAGATACGTCATTGGTGTTGGACATTCATCGAGAAGCGAGCAAGCAGCATCAAATCATATTGCAGCGCTTGTGCTGTTCTAAATTGAACGCCTATGATCGCGTTCAAGAATTGCTGAGCTCGTTGTTTGTGGATCACTCAAGTATTAATCACAGCCATTCTGAATTGGCGATGATGGTTGGTTTGAGTCGAGAAACAGTCAGTCGCAGTTTGTATCAAATTGAAAAACAAGGTTTGATTTGTATGGAAAAGCGCAATATTACGTCGTTGGAGTCGTATTAGGTTTCGTGCGTGTTGTTGACTCAAAAAAACAAACGTTGCAGTGCGTTCCCTGGGTGCTCGGTTTTCATAAATGCTTCACCCACTAAAAACGCGTGAATGTCTCGTTTGCGCATCATCGCCACGTCGTCGCTGTTGTGAATTCCACTTTCAGTGACGGTGATGCGATCGCTTGGAATGCGTTCGTGCAAACGCAAGGTCGTATTTAAGTCGGTGTTGAATGTGTGAAGGTCTCGGTTGTTGATGCCAAGTAAGCGGCATGGGAGGTCCATTGCCATGTCGAGTTCGTGTTCGTCGTGCACTTCCAATAACACATCCAATGACAGCTCGTGCGCTAAGTAGGCCATGTCTTTTAATAACGAGGCGTTGTTAATAAATGCGGCGGCAATCAATAAAATGCAGTCGGCACCCAGCGCACGTGTTTCATAGACTTGGTATGGGTCGATCATGAAGTCTTTACGCAACACCGGTAACGTGCACTGTGCACGTGCGTCTTGTAGGTACTTTTCGTCGCCTTGGAAGTAGTGTTTGTCGGTTAATACCGATAAGCAACTGGCGCCTGCTGTTTCGTATTGTTCTGCGATGGTGCTCGGAGCAAAGTTGTCGCAAATGATGCCTTTGCTTGGCGATGCTTTTTTGATTTCCGCAATCACAGCAGGTTGAGCGTTGGCAATGCTGCGTTCTATGTTGCGGATAAAACCGCGCGGTGTGTCGGCGGATTCGGCATCGTGGCGAACCGTTTGAAGTGGTTTGGCGGCGGAGCGCTCAGACACTTCAAAGGCTTTTTGAGACAGGATTTCTTTTAAAATGGTGGGCGTGCTTGGGCTCATAGTGTGACTCATTGTGCATAGACTTGGCTGAAGCTGCTCAGCTCTTCGAGTTTGGCTAAGGCCATGCCTGAACCGATGGTGTCTTGGGCTAGCGCGACGCCTTGCTTAATGCTTTTTGCTAGCCCAGCGGTGTACAAGGCTGCCCCAGAATTCAATGCGATCATGTCTTGTGCTTGATGATGTTGCCCTTTAAACGCTTTGGTGATCATCTCCAAACTTTCTTGAGGTGAGCTGACGACTAGGTCGTTGAGACTACGCGCGCGCTTGAGTCCAACGCTTTCAGGCGCGATGGTGAATTCACGAATAGTACCGTCTTTGACTTCGAGTAATTGACTGGTGGTGGCAATGCTCAGCTCGTCGAGACCATCGTCGCTGCGCACAATCAGTGCATGCTTGATGTTCAATTCGCGCAGCACTTCCGCGTACATGCGAAGCAATGATTTGTCGTACACTCCGACGAGCATGTGCGGCGCAGACGCTGGATTGGTTAACGGACCAAGGACGTTGAAGATGGTGCGTATCTTGAGTTCTTTGCGCACTGATGCGGCATACTTCATGGCTGGGTGATGGTTGATCGCGTACATAAATCCAAATCCCACTTTTTCAATGCAGGCTTGAACTTGTTCTGATGAGAGCGATAAATTCACGCCAGCGGCTTCGAGTAAATCAGCGCTGCCTGAGCTCGATGTGACGGAACGGTTTCCGTGTTTCGCGACGTGTGCACCTGCGGCGGCTGCTACAAAGCAGCTGGCCGTTGATACGTTGAAAATAGATGCGCCATCACCGCCGGTGCCGACAATATCGAGTACGGGTGATACCGATAGTGAGACCGGTGTGGCGAATTCGCGCATTATGCTGGCAGCGCCTAGCACTTCTTCGGAGGTTTCACCTTTGATGCGCAATGCGATCAAAAACGCACCAATTTGAGCGGGCGTTGCATCGCCTGACATGATGCTTCGCATGACGGACTTCATGTTCTCAAGCGATAAGTGTTTCTTTTTAATGAGTTGATCAATTGCGCCGTAAATGTCCATAGAGTTCCTGTTCAGCTTACTGTTATGCATGGTCGAGGGTGGAGGATAAAAAGTTATTGAGCAGCGTGTGTCCGTGATCCGTCAAGATGGATTCGGGGTGAAATTGCACGCCTTCGATTGCATGTTCTTTGTGGCGAACGCCCATGATCTCGTCGATGTTTCCATCGCTGTCTTCAGTCCATGCGGTGACTTCTAAGCAGTCAGGTAGTGACGCTTGTTCGATGACGAGTGAGTGGTAACGCGTTACGTTGTACGGAGACGGAATGTTGTGAAACACGCCCTGTGCTGTGTGGTGCACCTGTGATAATTTTCCGTGCATGACTTCTTTTGCGCACACAATGTTGGCGCCGTACACTTGGCCAATGCTTTGATGCCCTAAGCAAATTCCCAGTATGGGGACGCGTCCAGCGAAATGGATGATGACGTCCATTGAAATTCCGGCTTCGTTTGGTGTACACGGTCCGGGTGAAATCACGATGTGTGTCGGGTTAAGTGCTTTAATCTCGTCGATGGTGATTGCATCGTTGCGAAACACTTGTACGTCTGCGTTCAGCTCCGCGAGATATTGAACTACGTTATAAGTAAACGAGTCGTAGTTATCGATCATTAGTAACATGAAGACGCCTAATTAAGTTCTGAGTGTTGATTGAGCAAGTCGATCGCTTTAAACATGCCGCGGGCTTTGTTCATGGTCTCATCCCATTCTTTCTGAGGATCAGAGTCGGCCACAATGCCTGCACCTGCCTGTAGGTGTAGAGTACCTTTGTGGATGACTGCGGTGCGAATGGCAATGGCTGTGTCCATTTCACCGTTCCATGCAAGATAACCAATGGCGCCGCCGTACACGCCGCGTTTGACTGGCTCCAATTCATCGATGATCTCCATGGCGCGCACTTTGGGTGCGCCACTGAGTGTGCCGGCAGGCAAAATTGAACGCAGTGCATCCAGCGCTGAATAATTGGACGCTAAACGTCCTTCTACGTTGGATGAAATGTGCATGACGTGCGCGTATCGTTCGACGACATAGCGTTCGGTGACGTGAACCGAGCCAGTCTGTGCAATGCGCCCGATGTCGTTGCGCCCGAGGTCAATCAGCATCAAATGCTCAGCACGTTCTTTGGGGTCGCTCAACAGTTCTTGCTCGAGTAGCTCGTCGTCTGCTTGAGTTTGTCCTCTGCGGCGTGTGCCTGCAAGAGGGCGTACCGTGACGCGATCGGTGTCGTCGATTCGCACCAATACTTCAGGCGATGCGCCGACAATTTGTGTGTCGCCTAAGTTGACGTAATACATGTACGGCGATGGATTGAGGTGGCGTAACACGCGATATAGGGTGTATGGGTCGTGTTCAAAGGCTAAGCTCAGGCGTTGCGACAAGACCACTTGCATGCAGTCGCCGGCTAAAATGTAGTTTTTTACGGTGTCAACGGCTTGTTTGAACGCGTCTTCGCCAAAACTGGATTCGAATTGCTGCTCGCTGTCTTGAGCGGGTGCATTGTTGGCGCTTAAGTTGATGGCGTCCAAGCGTTGCGTTGATGTGTGCAGCGACGTCATGATGTCGTCCAAGCGCGTTTGCGCGTGTTCGTATGCGTGCTCCTTGCTTGGATCGGTGAGAGTGACGCAATGCAGTACGCCTGCAAGGTTGTCGAAGATCAGTACGTCTTCGGCCAGCATCAATACCACGTCGTTTAATCCGTTCGGATCGTTGAGGGCTTCTTTCAATCGAGGTTCACTGTAGCGTACGCAATCGTAGCCAAAGTAGCCGACTAAACCGCCAAAAAAGTCAGGCAATGCATCGATCTCTGGCACGTTAAATTGCGCTTGGTATTCATCAATGATGCTCAGAGGATCAGTGCGTGTTAGCTGTTCGACAATCTGGTGATTCTCGATGCGGGTGATGTCGTGGCCTTTGATTTCAATGCGTGACGAGCAGGGCAAGCCGATGATGGAATAGCGCCCCCAGCGTTCGCCGCCGTGTACCGACTCAAATAGAAAGCTGTAAGCGCCTTGAGCCAATTTATGATAGCTGCTTACAGGGGTTTCGTCGTCAATCAGTAACTGACGATACACCGGAATCCTGTTATAGCCTTGTTTGGCCAGCTCTTTGAAATCGTTGACGTTCATGAACATCCTAAAGTGTTGATCGAGTGGATGAGACTTGTCATGTGCTCGTTCCGTTCGATAAAAACACCAGTCTAACAAAACGCTGAGCGACAAAACAGTACGAAGTGCCTATGGGCGCGCTGTTTTGCGAGGATCAGACGGTTAAACGAGTGGCTAATCGAATGTGCGTCTGAAAAACGCGCTAGGCATTGGCACAGCGCGTTGCCAGTGCTTGGCTGATGTCTTCAAAGCCGTTTAACACGGAGTGTTTTGAGATCAGTGCAAACAGACGCCAAAGCGAACCTTCATAGCGCATGCTGTTCTCAACTAAGGTGCGACTGTCGTCGATCGCCGATAAATGAAAACAGCGGTGCGTTCTAAAGCGTGAGCCATCGCCTTGCTGAGAGCGCCACCCCATGAGTGAATGGGGTGTAAAGTCAGACACGGTCTCCATTTGAGAGATGTGTTGGTTGGGCAGTGAGCGTAAGAGGCGTACTTTGAATTTAATCGGTGAGCCGATTTCAAAGCTGGTTTTTACTATTGGGGTGAATGGATTCCATTCTGGGTAGGCGTTGACATTGGTGAGGGTGTCCCACACCGTGTTAATGGACGCATTGATGGTTTGTTGGGTGCCAAAGCTTAAGCCCGTTTTATCGGAATGACTGTATTTGGTAAGATTTGCGTTCATGATCAATTTAATTCGTCTGCGGTAAAGAGAGGGATGCGCTATTTGACCATGAAGAGAGACGAATGTCATTGTTCGAACAGCCGAAAGGTTACAAAATTTTTTTTTTACCATGCTATTGTATGTTTTGCAAGATAAAATACGCTAATGGTTTGATTAATTGAGCGTACGTACTACATTTTAACATGTAAGCAAGTAGGCATCATGAAGCAAGTATTTATCAATCTGATTAAGCGTTTCGGATAACTGCGTGTCCTCAAGCGCAGATTTGAACCTAAGCTTCAGAGTGGTTGATAAGATGCTTTTGTTTACATTCAAGATTGCTCTTTTC
>JBCDEX010000101.1:0-6184 GCA_039178995.1 Pseudomonadota bacterium
CGCATACGATGGCAAATAGTGCGCAGCACCTTCAACTTCTAAGAAAATTGATGAACGCATTCCAGTGAATGTGCCATATCCTGGAATGGTCAATGGATTGCTGTCATCAAAGTATTCAAATTGAACATCTTGCTTCAGACAATAGCCTGGAACGTATGTTTTGACATCGGCTTCCATCTGATTGACGGAGTCAATGATGATTTGCTCATCCACTTTGTCTGATAATGCGAACACGGTGTTGCGCATGATCATAGGTGGTTCTGCGGGATTCAATACAATGATCGCTTTACCCAATTTAGCACCGCCAACTTTCTCAATGCCTTGCGAGGTAGTTTGTGTGAATTCATCGATGTTGGCGCGCGTTCCTGGGCCCGCTGATTTAGACGATACAGAGGCTATTATTTCTGCGTAGTGAACCGGTGCGACTCGGCTCACGGCAGCCACCATCGGTATAGTGGCTTGACCACCACACGTCACCATATTGACATTGTTTTCATTCAGGTGCTCTTCAATGTTAACAACAGGAATCACGTATGGACCAATCGCTGCAGGCGTGAGGTCAATCACTTGCTTGCCATGCTGCGAAAGCACGTCATTGTGATGTCGGTGTGCATAAGCTGATGTTGCATCAAAGACAATTTTGATGTCGTCAAACTCAGGCATTTTGATTAGCCCGTCAATGCCTTCGTGTGTGGTGGCAATCCCCATGCGTTGAGCGCGCTGAAGTCCGTCTGATTCTGCATCAATGCCCACCATGACGGATGCATGCAAATGCTCTGAAGTGCGCAAAATTTTAATCATTAAATCGGTGCCGATGTTTCCAGAACCTAAAATGGCGACGTTGACTTTCATAGAGAAATCTCTTGTGGTTTATAGCGTTATCAAGCGCTGATGCTGGATGACACTGAATAAATGGTTTAATGTCGTAAACGGACTAATTTTTATGGATTATCATTGCATTATAATCCATAAAGATGCTCAATGAGAACCCTGTGACGCGACTATTAAGTCTAATTAATGCAAGTGGCTGGGTGTCACGTTGTGACGTTGGTGAGCTGCATTGAATGCGTTCTCAGCCTTGATTTTGTTGGCGAAGACAGCGTACAATCGCTACCAAATTTTTTACTTTTATGGAAGTTGATGTAGATGAACCACGATCAAAATCAAAACGATTCTTTTTCTGGCGGTAGTGATTTGTATGACGCAACGTGCGCAGTTGTGATGCTGTTGGCCGTTGTTGGCGGTGTTGCGTATTGGTTGTGGACGCTGTAACGACTCCTCGTTGAGGCTGTCTCAGAACAAGAGCCATATCAACACCACTCGAACCATACACACGGCGCACCAGAGATTGCGTTAACGTACACGGAGACGCGCATGGCGAATCAGCCGGATCAATCTCAAGCCGACTTGTTGCAACGCATCCAAGATCTTGAAGCTCAACTTGCGTTTCAAGACAACACCATTGATGCGCTTGATGCGCAAGTGCAAACCTTAAATCGCTTGCTGGAACGCTTGGAGCTTAAATGTGCGACGCTTGAACAGCGTATGCAAGAGTTACAAACGCAGACGCTCGACCAACCGGTCACCGGACACGAAGTCCCTCCGCATTATTAATAATGTGTCTTACGTAACGCACCTGCAATGTTAATTGACATCAGTTGATGTTCAGGCTGACTTCAGATTTTTTGAACTAGACCCTAACAACCGTTAAACTCAGGGTCTCGGCGCGCTAGTAGCGCCTCAAACCCTTCTTGTTTGTCCTCTGAATCAAAGCACGCTTGCTCGTTGCCGTCAAATTCGGTGGCGTCGAAACTCTGCATTGATAAGCCATCCAACGCCTTGCGCATGGTGTTGAGCGCCAATGGAGAGCGTTGGCTGAGTTGTTCGCTCAACTGAGCGCACTGCGCGCGTGCACTGGTCAAATCGGCAGATACTGTGTCGAAAAACGACATCGACTGCAATGCGTCGAAATCGACGGTGTCGGCGCCTAATAAAATGCGCTTACTGGCGGCCAAGCCGAGTTTTGCGTGATACAACTTGAGTCCGTACTCACTGTAGCTTAAGCCCAATTTGGCTATGGGCACGCGTAGTTGCGCGCCTTCAATGCCACAGCGAAAATCACAGGCAAGCGCCAGTTCGACACCGCCGCCGTACACATTCCCGTTGAGCAAACACACGCTCGGTATCGACAGCGATTGGATGGTTCGCGCCAGCGGTGAAAACGCATCGCCTCGTAACGAACCGTCTTTAACATTGTCAAACGACGCCCCAGCACAAAACGTGGTGTCACCGCTGCCGGTTATCACCAATGCGCGAACATTCGGATCTTGATCAAGCGAATCGAGCAATGACATCATCTGCTCAATGTCGGTAGGAGATAAGCTGTTGTGCTTCTCAGGACGGTTGATGGTCAGCGTGGACACCATGCCGTGTTGGGTGATCTGTAATGAACTCATGATGCAATAGACTCTTCGGAGGATTGCTTGGCGCATTGTTTACGTTGCGCCAATCGTTCTTTATACGCCTGTTTGGTGTTGGCGTAAATGGTCTTATGTATTTCGGCGATGACGGCGTTGTTGTCGTCCAATACCTGTGTGGTGAACTCAAAATCCGTGGTCACCTGTTGATCGACAGTGCGTTTGATGTTGGCCAATTCTTCAAGAGGAATGTGAAAGCGGGCGCTGACGTGAGCACGACCTGGGCGTTTGAAGGTGATGGATGCGGCTTTGTCCCACACCACATAGTCTGTACCGAGGTAACCGCCAATGATGAACATGTACCAAGGATCGCACATGGAATACAGTGAACCGCCAAAGTGTGTGCCGTGCGCGTTTTTGTTGTAGAAGCGATACTTCATACCGATGAGAAAGTCGTTCTTGCTGCGGTTAACGCGTTTGACGTAGATGCCTGCGCCTAAAAAGGGCAAATAAAACTGGATGAATTTAAAAAAAATGCGTGGCATAAGTAGAGTACCTCGTGTGGATGTTGGTGGCGTATGACTGTGGAGTGATCAATGGGCAAACAGGTGTGTGCGTGTGTTGATTCACGATGAATTAAAGAGGTCATACGATGAGTGAGCGGATGCCCCATAATTGCATGGAGTTGGACATCATCAGAACGCTGATATTACCACACATTATGTGCTCAGTTAAAAGCCAGCGGAGACGCACGATCGACTTAGGCTGTTATACTATAAGAACCATACTATTAAAAACGATACTAATAAGAAAGCCACTATGTAAGAGTGCTGAATCAACGGATTAAGAAATCACACTCACCCTTCATACAACCGAGATACGATGGTTATACGATGCACGATGCTTTAATTGATCAAGACCGTTTGCACGCCGAGAGAGATGCGTATGGTGCGTTCTTACAGCATCAGCGCTGGCGGTGTGTCTGGGTGATCAGTGGCGAAGCACAATGGACGCGCACCGAAGCGCTCGCACAGCAACGCGCACGTCAATGGTCGTCTGTGTGGGTCTCTGATACCGTGCCTGACTGTGTGGCCAGCCGTGGTGATGAACATGTGCATCATGTCTCTGCGAAGCAACTGCCGACGCTGCTGGGAACGGAAACGAATTGCGTTGTGCTGGATGTGCACGATTCGTTGGACGCCAACATCTTGTGCATGAGTTGTGGTTACGTCACCGCAGGTGGCGCATTAATTATTTTGATGCCAACCTTAACTGCGACACACTGCTTAGACAATCGGCCGCATCATTCGTCGATGCAATTGCTGGATTACCCGCAAGATATCACGCAATTAAGATCCGTGTTTGCGCATCGGTTATTGGCCGCATTGAATGAATCCGAGCATGTAATTTGGCAGTCGCAAAATCAAACCATGCAGATACCGAGTCATCGACTGGATTCGTCATGCGCTCACCCGCCCAATACACACATATTGCAGGAGCAGATACAAACTTTCATTGAACATCCAGAACAACGGTCGGTGGTGGAGGCGATCAAACGGTGTGCCCAAGGACATGCAAAACGTCCCGTGGTGATTTACGCTAACCGAGGCCGAGGAAAATCCACCGCGCTGGGCATGGCGGCGTACGAATTGTTGCTGGCGGGCAAACGTCGCATCGTGGTGTGTGCGCAACACGCACAGCATGTGTCGGCGGTGTTTCAGGCCATTGCAACGGTATCCGAACAACCGAACAACGCACGTGAATTTACCCGAGAGGGCGGGCGCATCCAGTTTGCTTCTGTGGACGATGTCCTTGCCTCGGATGAGGTGATCGATTGTTTAATGATTGATGAAGCCGCTACGCTCAGTGTGGACCAATTAAAACAGCTGTCCGTGCGCTGTAATCGGGTGGTGTACGCCACGACGGTGTTTGGTTATGAAGGTACAGGGCAGGGATTCAAGCATCGATTATTGCCGTATTTACGTACTCAGTTTCCGCAACTAAAAGAAGTAACAATTCAACAACCGATACGCTGGTCAGCGGGCGACGGACTGGACGAGTTCATCATGCGTGCGTGCTTCATGGAGTCTGAATTAGTCCTCATCGATGAATTAGAATCGTCCGTTGTGTGCGAGCGTTTAGATCACCATCCGGCATTGCAGTGTGAACCGCTCTTGAAGCAAGTGTATGCGTTGATGTTGAACGCGCATTATCGCACCAGTCCCCGAGACCTTCAGCAATTGCTAGACGATCAACGCATGCGGTGTTACGCCTTATTGTCGGCACCTTCCTCAGACAACGGCGTGTTGTTGGCGCTGGCGTTAGTCAAAGAAGAAGGCGGGTTGGATGAATCCATTGCGCAGGCCATTGTACATGGTACGCGTCGGGTAAAAGGCCATCTATTGACGCAGCATGTGTTGCAAGAGTCAGGTAATGCCGCGTTAGGGCCATTAATGGGCGCACGCATTACACGCATCGTCACACATCCCAGTATGCAGCGTCGCTCATTGGGCAGGGACTTGTTGGCAGAGGTGCGAACGCAGTTGATTGCAGATGGGTTTGATTATTGGGGCACGAGTTTTGGTGCACGTGAGTCGCTGTTGCCATTCTGGCAATGCGTTGGCATGCGTCCTTTTTTTTTAGGGCATAAAAAAAACAATCGCAGCGGCGAATACAATTGTTTGTACATCGAGTCGTTAACTGAACACAGCGCTCAGTGGGTTGAGTACATGACGCAACGCTTCCAACGCAGTTTGCCGTCATTGGCGATCTTAAATCCACATTACCGAGTGTCGTTGTTGAGGCAGTTGTTGTTGAGTGTGTCGTCTACTCAGTTATCCGCTCAACTATCTAGGAACGCGCGGTTATCAGATGCGGAGCAAGGTGTATTTGAGCATCTCAATGACAGGCTCGATGTGCGATCTCAGGTGGCACGTTACATCGAACATCGTGTGGCGTACGAACGTGTTTTTCATGAATTGCGTCAATTCGCCACCGTGTGTTTGCACAATATGACGCACTGGCCTCAATTAAATCCATCGGATTGGGATATGTTAATTCATTTATTCTATGTGAATGAACCGGTCAAAACAGTGACTAAGCGATTGTTGTTTGAGCGTAAAAAACACTGCGAAGCGGAGCTCAAACGGGTGTTGTTGATGCTGCTAAATGATCCGGTGTGACGTATAACGTGCGCGGATAATCGAACGTATGTTTTATCCAGATAAGCAATTGTTCATTGCAGCGTAACACGGTAAAATTAAGCCTTAACTGAAAAAGGAAGTGGGCAATGTCCAGCGTCTTTACAAAAATAATGAATCAAGAGCTGCCGGGCCACTTCGTGTACGAAGATGATCAGTGCATTGTTATTATGACCATCGAGCCGATTAATCCGGGTCATGTGTTGGTCATTCCTCGCGAAGAAATTAACCATTGGGTGGATTTACCAGAGGCATTGGCGTCGCATTTAATGTTGGTGTCACAACGTACCGCAAAAGCCGTTCAATCGGTGTTTCCTGCAAAGCGCATCGGCATGAGCATTGTTGGCATCGAAGTGCCGCATGTGCACATTCATTTGTGCCCTATCAATGGCGTGTCTGATATGAACTTTGCTAACGCATGTGCTGAAACAGCTGAGGTGTTGGCCGATCATGCACAGCAGTTGAGTGCGTTAATGCAGTGACGAAGGATTGTGAGTGCGTCGATCCTGTTTTCTAGAAACCAACCAATAATAAAATATTACATAAAGGAATCAACTCATGTTAAAG
>JBCDEX010000102.1:0-6181 GCA_039178995.1 Pseudomonadota bacterium
GATCGAGTGATACACCCAATCATTCACTTCATCGATATCAGTACGCAACGCGGTCGGGTAATAATCATCGTAATTCCCAGTCAACTCATTGAATGCGCCATTGAACATTCGAATGATCTCCGATGATTCATTGTTCACAATGCGTCCCGCTGTTCGATCCCATAACACGGGAACGGTTATATTACTTTGATACTCTTGGTCCGTTGCCTTATAACACTCTGATAAGAAATGGCGATCGTGTAATATATCGCCCGTAGTGCCATACAATGATTGGCTTTCCGCTGTGTGCTCAAACGACCAACCCTGTGCATGCATGTCTGGGTGAACCACACTGACGCTGATGTGATTTTGCAGTTGTTTTAGCTGCCTAAAAATCAACGTTCGGTGTGCCCATGGGCACGCTAACGACACGTACAAATGGTAGCGACCCGATTCAGCGTCCAATCCATCGTCACCAATGAAGCGTCTAAAGATAGACTCTTTGCGACGGTATTCCCCATCGCGTATGCTGGACTTCCAATTCGATTTAACGTTTTCCATCAATGCGTCCTATGTCATGTAATCTCTATGGTAACACCAGACCAATCGTTCAACACAATTGACCCATACGACTCATCCTCTTCGACCAACACCCCATGCACCAATGCACCAATGCACCAATGCCATGCACCGTAATCGCAAACAAACCACTGTCAACTTCTCCTATCATGAGACATGATATAATTAGAGCGGACTTGATATCGGTATTTTTTTCTTGAAACCTAACGAATGTACATGAATATT
Organism: Pseudomonadota bacterium; assembly: GCA_039178995.1. GTDB lineage: Bacteria > Pseudomonadota > Gammaproteobacteria > Pseudomonadales > JBCDEX01 > JBCDEX01. The sequence continues at coordinate 784 of JBCDEX010000102.1, forward strand.
CATTAGGAGCGATTCAGGGGACGTTTGAGGCGGATTTAACGCGTTTAATCATCTATAAACAGCTTTTGATTGTGTGGCCATCTGTTTATTTTCTATATTTAATCAATAGTCTAAATAAAAGATTGATTGGTAACTCTTGTCTACAACCCATGCGATCAGAGGTTCGAATCCTCTCAAGCGTGCCATTTTTCTCGGTTATACCCCCTAATCCTTATTCTCTTGTTACTAATCAAGATCGCTTAAAGCGACGCAATCGAGTAACGCATCATGAGCGCGTCTTCTCTTAACTCTTTTGCAGCCAATCCCTTTGCAGCGTAACTCTCTGTCACTGACTCTCGCCCATGCATTGGGTAGTAACCCTTCCGTCGACCTGTGACCTCAAATCCCATCGCGTCATATAAGGCAATCGCTGGGGTGTTACTCTCCCTCACTTCCAAAAACACAGACACCACACCTCTGGTAGCAAGCGCTTTGATGGCTTCCGTCAACAGCGTGTTGCCCAGCCCATGTCGCCGATGATCCGAATCCACCACAATCAACAATAGATCCGATTGATCCAATACCGTTTGAAAGAAGGCATACGCAACGCAGCACCCGTCCAACCGCAGCACAAAGCACTCATCTCCCGACTGCAATTGCGCCGATACCTGCGATGCAGGCCACGCATACGCTCGCCTCGCCTCAATGCGTTCAATGCACGGTCTATCATCACCGCAATACGCTCCAACAGAAACGTTCAATTCGATTCACCCACTGTCTAAAAATTACCCCACATGTTAAATGAATGTGTTATCTTTGTATTTAGGAACAAGATATTTATTATAAAGATTAGACACCTACCGTCCCTTGGAGGTAACGCATGACTCGCATACAATTAAAAAAACATCTCATCACATCCATGTCCATCGTCGTAATGGGTTTATCCGGCTGCTTTTCGTCAAGCTCAAATGACAGCAGCACAACTGTAACACCTCTGAGTGGCGACATTGTGGTTAATCACAGCGGTAAGGATAAGAGCAAGGTGAAAGTCCTCCTCAATCGTCGTGACATTACCTCACTGGTGACATTTATCAACACCCAAGGCAGTGCCAAGTTTGTAGACGTAAAACACGCACTCATCCAAGGCACCAACACCGTGTCCGTGACCGAACCAGGACAACCAGCGAGCTCAAAAACATTCATATTCGATGATCAAGGCCCTGACGTTGCGATTCATTCCGCTATTAAAAATGGCAGTAGCCTAAATGTCACGGGTATCGTAACCGACCCATCAGGTGTTGCAAGCCTTCAAATCAACGATCAAGCCGTTAACTTTGACGACAAAGGTGCATTCTCAACCACAATCAACGCAAGCAATGCGTATCTAATTACCGCAGAAGACAAAGGCAAGGGCCTGAAGTCGGCGGTGAAATACTTACCGGCTGGCAGCTACATCAATCCAACCATCCGTACCAGTATTGAAGAATCACTGATCAGCAGCATCAGCCCTGTCATCGCTGGTGGACTCAACGTCACAAAAGACGAGACGCCTGAGATATGGGATGCGATCAACCCATTGGCAGAGCTGACGGTAGCGAACATGAATATCGACGTTAATTTGACATCTTTTGAAAGTCAGCGCGACAACTCAGGCAATTACACTGGGACGTCCAGCGTAACCTTATCAGTCACAGAAGAAGCTACCAGCACCATTGCCGCTGAAATCAAAATGATCCAACCGTTGATCGGCGTTACCTTAAACATCAAACCAACCGACGGTTCCGCGTCATCGACTATTGTGATGCATATATTGCCTGAATCCTTACATATCAACACCGCAAACATCGCACTGGATACCGATGACGAGGAAAATTTCTCGCTCAAATTTGTGGACAAAATGCCTGTTGATTTAACCGGAACTCGTGTTGAAGTAAGAGACGCTCAAGGGCAATCCAACGCCTTGTTCAGCAACCCAATCACCAACTTAATCGTAGCCAACGTCACCGACATGGTTGAAGGCATCATTGCAGACGCCCTTCCCGGCGTGTTGAACAATGAAATTTCAGCTCGTTTACAAGACCTGTTCTTAGGCATTAACACCGACGACGACAACCTAACATTTAAATTAGGCATTACTGATTTCTCAACATCTGGGTCACAACTCATTACAGACCTTTCCTCTGCTTACGCCACTAAGAACGCAGTGAACAAAGACAATGCCTTGGGCATTCGCTCTGTGGTTCCAGCAGACACTACTTTGAGTACACTCTCTGAGACGACGTTGCCAGCGCCTAAATCGCTTGGTTTGGTCAACACCGCAATCTCGTTCGATTTTATCAACCAAGCGCTGTTGCTTGCGTATGAGACTGGCATGATGAATATCAACATGATCAACGGTGTCATGGTTCCTGCTGACGAACTCGAGAGTGTGTCAGCAGCAGCTCAAGACGGTCAATTGTGGGTTGCCATCAAACCGTCCCTGCCCAACTTAACACTGTTCAATGCAGACGACAAAGCCAACGCGGCGATCGACATTGATAACCTTGAATTGACCGTTCAAACGCGTCGCTCAGGTAACTGGTCAAGCCTATTCACAACGGCTGTGAGCGCCAACATGGTCGGTGTATTTGGATTCGATGCCGCCAAAAATGCCGTAGTATTAGGCCCGTCAAAAATTGCGCCTAAAATTGTCGTTAAAGATTCGCGCATCTTTAACCTCCCCTTGATACCAATTGGTTTAGTCAACGGCTTAATCGACATGGTCACACCGGCATTAGCCGACACCTTAGCGGCTGTGGAATTGCCACTTCCAATCCCTGCTGAACTCCCTGTCACCTTAAAAGACATCTCAACACTGGGCAGTGAAAACAATCATTTGAATCTGTCTCTCGATCTTGATCTCTTTAAATTGGCCGAGTTTTTGATGAACAATCAATCCTCAACCACGCCTGACTCAAGCAATGGCGGCAACTGATCGTAACCCCATAAAAAAAGCCAGCTTTGCTGGCTTTTTTTATGGGTGAGCCTCACCTATGACGTATAATGCGCGCTTAATCCATCAGGCGGCATGAATAATACAACAGGCCATGTATGAGCAACATACGCATCGATTCCAATGACACCCCAGCCAGCGACGATAAGACTCCCTTTTCAGGCTTAACACCGGATGCCGTATGCGACGCCATCGAGGCACAAGGGTATTTGGTTGACGGGCGTATTTTGGCACTTAACAGTTATGAAAACCGTGTCTATCAAGTGGGCCTTGATGACGCATCTCCTTTGATTGCCAAATTTTATCGCCCTGAACGCTGGACCCAAGCACAAATACTCGAAGAGCACGCCTTCTGTTTTGAACTCGCCGAAAGTGACTTTCCCGTGGTGCCACCACTCGTTCACAGCAACGGCAGCAGTTTGGCGTCATTCAATGGCTTATATATTGCCTTATTCGAGCGCAAAGGCGGACGTGCGCCCGAACTCGACAACTTTGACCATTTGTTTTCACTGGGTCAGCACGTTGCCAAAATTCACGGCATCGGCAAACAAGCCTCCTTCACGCACCGCCCTGCGCTCACCGTACAAAGCTACGGAAAAAACAGCGTGGACTACCTCATGGCGCACTTCATTCCGGGCTCGCTAAAAGACGCTTATGCCACACTGTGTTCAGACTTATTGAGTTTAATCACGGACGCGTTCGACGATTTTCCTGAGGGCGACTTTATACGTTGTCACGCAGACTGCCACCTTGGCAATATGCTGTGGCGTGACGACTCACCGCACTTCGTCGACTTTGACGATGCACGCATGGCACCGCCCATACAAGACATTTGGATGCTTCTCTCAGGCGACAAACAACAGCAACAGCTTCAACTTGCGGAGTTACTCGAAGGATACGAATTATTTCAAGAATTTGACGACCGGCAATTGAGCTTAATTGAGCCGCTAAGAACACTGCGCATGCTTCACCATTGCGCATGGTTGGCTCGACGTTGGGAGGACCCGAGCTTTCCCATGCATTTCCCTTGGTTTAACACCGAACGCTTTTGGGGCGAACACATACTCCAGTTAAAAGAACAGTTTTCAGCGCTTCAAGAACCTCATCTCGTTCGCCTATAGGCACAGTTACGATTCATTAAACGCCCGGACGCATCACTCTGAAATCGCTCATACTCTCCATCGGAATCGCAGGTGAAAAGTAATAGCCCTGAATGTACTTAATATCCAAACGCTTCAACACATCCAGCTGTTCTTTTGTTTCAACGCCTTCGGCTACAATATCATAGCCTAAGCTTGCACATAAATTGCTAATGTGACGGCAAATCAAAAATCCTTTTTTCTGATCGATGATGTCGATCAAACTTTTATCCAACTTAACCACATCAATTGGCAACGCGTGCAACGTTTCAAAACTGGTGTAGCCAACGCCAAAGTCATCAATCGAAATACTGAATCCTTTTTCTTTTAAAGAAAATAAATTGCTCTTCGCACGCTCACTGGACAGCAATTGGCGTTCAATGATTTCAAATTCAATGTCTTCGCCCTTCAAAATATCTTGTATGTCCTTGATCGCGTATTCATCTGAAATCGTATCGGGGTGAATGTTGACGCTGATTTTTGGATTCATACCACGTTTTTTTAATAGGCCAATCTGACGCTTCACTTCTTTACACACCCACAAATCAATAATAGGCGCCAATCCAGCCAACTCTAGATTCTCTAAAAAGAACGGCCCCGATATCTTCCCGTCGCTCATTTTTAAACGCAACAAAGCTTCATAATGATTGCACGTCCCGCTGAGTACATTGATTTTAGGCTGGTAATACACCATCAAAGTTTCCGTATTTAACAGCTTCGTGATTTCATTCACTTTGTGATTGGATTTAATGATGGACGTTTGCGCTTTATTAGCAGAAATATCTTCTCTCGACTTCAAACGAGGAATGATGTCTAAATTACTGGCGAGATTGTTATAGCGAGCTTCATTCGATTGAGCCGCAGTATAATGTTTGAAGTAATACGAGTAAATCCAAACATTCACCGTCAGCAAAATCGCTTGCAGCAATATCGCCATCATATTTCCATCGGTTGAAAGATAGGCGTTTAAAAAGATGGGGGTGGTCCATGACACCTCTGAAAAAACTGGGATGGGATAAAAATACAACACCGCAAACGAGATCGCTAAATTAATCAACGGCACAGTAATAAACGGAATCAAAAAGTTTTTGTTTAAAATAACTGGCAATCCAAACACCATAATTTCATTGATATTAAACAATGAAAACGGCGCTGCCAGTTTGGCTATTTTGGTACTGTGCTTGTCTTTCTGATTGATCAAAATTGAAATCACCAACCCCAATGTAGCCCCCGATCCCCCAAGAAATACATACAACTCAGATATGTTCTGATACGTCATACCCGAAAA
>JBCDEX010000103.1:0-6164 GCA_039178995.1 Pseudomonadota bacterium
ATTTGATTAAGCGACTCGGTTTACGTCGATAATCAATACCCCGCAACGGCTATCATAGGGATGGCCGTTGCTGTATCTAGCAGGAGAAAAAATAAACATGAAAGCAGTTATCAAGTCGTTCCAATACGGTGATCACACCGTCACATTAGAAACAGGGCGTGTTGCACGCCAAGCCACAGGGGCTGTGCTTGCAAGCATGGATGACACGTCGGTGTTGTGTACCGTTGTCGGTGCAAAAGAAGCGAAGCCAGGTCAAGGGTTCTTCCCATTGTCTGTGCATTACATGGAGCGTCAATATTCAGTGGGTAAAATTCCCGGTGGATTTTTGAAGCGTGAAGGTCGTCCGTCAGACAAAGAAACGTTGACGTCTCGTTTGATCGACCGTCCAATCAGACCATTATTTCCAAAAGGCTTCATGAACGAAGTGCAAGTAGTGTGTACCGTAATGTCTGCAAACAAAAGCGTTGATCCCGATGTGGTGGCAATGATTGGTGCATCCGCGGCATTGGCGATTTCAGGCATTCCATTTGCAGGCCCAATCGGCTGTGCACGCGTTGGTTTTGATGCTGAAAAAGGTTACTTATTAAACCCAACATACGAGCAGTTAGAAGAATCTGCATTGAACATGGTGGTTGCGGGCACAAAAGAAGCCGTTTTGATGGTTGAATCAGAAGCAGACGAGTTAACCGAAGATCAAATGTTGGGTGCGGTGTTGTTTGCACACCAAGAAATGCAAGTGGCGATTCGCGCGATTGACGAGTTGGTTAAAGACGCGGGCAAAGAAACATGGGATTGGTCTGCGGTTGAAGACAATGCCGAGTTAAAGAGCGCGATTGAGTCGGGTTACGCATCGGACGTTGCACAAGCGTATCAAACGCAAGACAAGCTTGAGCGTTACGCTAAGTTAGGCGAGTTGAAAGCCAAAGCGGTTGAGCAGTTAGCGACCGAAGAGTCGGGTGTTGATGCCAAAGAAGTCGAAGGCTTGTTTGCGAAGTTAGAGAAAAACACAGTGCGTGAAGCGATCCTTGAAGGGCGTCCACGTATTGATGGCCGTGACACCAAAACGGTTCGTCCAATCGAAGTGGAAGTGGGTGTGTTAGACAACGCACACGGTTCGGCATTGTTTACCCGTGGTGAAACTCAAGCAATTGGTGTGGCGACGTTGGGTGCATTGCGCGACGCGAAGTTGGTTGACAGCTTAGAAGGCCAAAGCAAAGACAACTTCATGTTGCATTACAACTTCCCTCCGTACTCGGTGGGTGAAGCCGGTCGTATGGGCGGCACGGGCCGTCGTGAAATCGGTCACGGTTGGTTAGCACGTCGTGGTTTGGCGGCGATGTTGCCAAACGAAGAAGAGTTCCCATACACCACACGTGTGGTGAGTGAAATCACTGAATCAAACGGTTCAAGCTCCATGGCGAGTGTGTGCGTTGGTTCCTTGTCTTTGATGGACGCAGGTGTTCCATTAAAAGCACCCGTGGCCGGTATTGCCATGGGCTTGGTAAAAGAAGGCAGTCGCTTTGCGGTACTAACGGACATCCTGGGTGACGAAGATCACTTAGGTGACATGGACTTTAAAGTAGCGGGAACGTCTGAAGGGATTACTGCGTTGCAAATGGACATTAAAATCCAAGGCATCACAGAACAAATCATGGACATCGCACTTGAGCAAGCACAAGAAGCGCGTTTGCACATCTTGGGCGAAATGAACCGCGTCCTAGAAAAATCACGTGAGACGGTTGCCGACACAGCGCCGCGCATGGAAACGTTTAAAATCGATTCGGACAAAATCCGCGACGTCATCGGTAAAGGCGGAGCAACCATCCGCGCATTGACTGAAGAAACGGGCGCAAGCATCGACATCGACGACGAAGGCTTGATCCGTATTTACGCGGAAGATCAAGAGTCATTGGAAGCCGCTGTAGGTCGTATTAAAGACATCACAGCGGACGCTGAGCCGGGTGTGATTTACGACGGTGTGGTTGCTCGCATTGTTGACTTCGGCGCGTTCATCACGATCTTGCCAGGCAAAGACGGACTGTTGCACATCTCACAAATCTCAGAAGAGCGCGTTGAAAATGTCAGCGACGTATTGACTGAAGGGCAAGAGATTAAAGTGAAGTGTTTGAGCGTAGACGACCGTGGTCGCATCAAGCTCAGCACCAAGCCAAGCGATTTAGCCGATGCACCTGCTGCGCCAGCCAACTCGCCAGAGTCCGACGCGTAACGACTAACGCAGTAAAACAAAAAGAGGCTTCGGCCTCTTTTTTTGTGGATATTATTTTTGACATGCGTTTGTTTTGTCTGGACTATAGATCCATTGAATGAATGACGATGCAGTTTACATTGAGGAGATGAACGGATTATGAGTACCCTGACTATTCAAAACACAGACGTGCACATCGATGGCGAAGGTGAGCACACGCTGCTAATGATTCATGGCTGGCCAGATACCCATCGTTTGTGGGACCCTCAAGTGGCGTATTTTAAAGACACGCATCGATGCGTGCGATTTACCGTGCCAGGATTTGATGTGAACGACACACGGGCAGGACATTCATTGGATTCGTTAATGAGTTTTTTGAATGAGGTGGTGGATCAGGTGAGCTCAAATCAGCCTGTGACCTTAATGCTTCACGACTGGGGTTGTGTGTTGGGGTATTTATTTTGTCAGCGCCATCCCGATAAAGTGCTTAAGGTCGTCAGTGTTGATGTTGGCGATGCAACGTCTTCAGCGTTCATGAGAGAAACCACGTTGCCCAAAAAGCTCATGATTATCAGTTATCAAAGTACCTTGGCATTGCTGTGGAAATTGGGCACGACGCGACTGGGTGCTCGATGCGCCGATGCGTTGACGCGTAGAATGGCGGGGCTGTTTCAGCATCCAGACAAAGGGCACGGGGTGCACTCGGGAATGAACTACTTGTACGGTGTGTTTGTGTTTGGCGCACTGGGCGGAAAACCTAAGGATTTAGCGGTGACGGTGGATCGTCATCCCATGTTTTATGCGTATGCGACTCGTAAGCCGTTTATGTTTCATTCTGAGCATTGGCTGGGTGTTCTCAAGGAGCATCCGTCTTGTGATGCCCAAGCGTTCAAGAGCAATCACTGGGTCACTGTGAATCAGTCAGACGCGTTTAATCAGTGTGTTGATGATTGGTTAAGGCAAGTTTAAGCATAGGTTTCAAGGGGTGTTATCTATCAATTGTCGTTAAGGTTTTATAGAAATTTACAAACTTTTCAGCGGGTTAACTACTTTTGGTTATTGCGTAACATGACATTTTTTTAATACACTGGCCGTGAAGTTTGAAAATCACAAGATAGAGCAGTATGCAGTATAGAAGTCGTTACATCAGTGAACGAATCCTATAACAAATGCGTAGTAAGTTTTTCGGTGTACGAAAAACGGCAAATAAGAACATGGAAGTTCGTTGGGGCTACCCTTAATAATCAATGGAGAACGAGAGAAATGAATAAATTTTTCATTCAATTCGTGTGCGCTGTGTCAGCCATACTATTCAGCTTAGGCAGTATGAGTGCCCTCGCATCTACAGTGCACACATCCTCATGGCCAGATACTGAGCGTGTGGGTCAAAACGGAGGCCTTGGCAGTTTTTGGGGTATTACAGATCTTGGGGGTGGCACACCCAGTGCTGACACCGATAAAACACATGGTTATGGAATACTTGGCTTAACCGATTGGTTTGCTTGTATCGTGCCATTCGCGTGCACCTCATCAGGTGGCAGCAACATCGCAGGAGAGCCGACTAAGGCAACCTCCATCACTAAGTTTGCCAGCATCGCGGGCAGCACGTCCGCTTGGGCAAAAATCAACGTGGCCAACACCGCCTCAGAAGATGATGAGGGCAGAACAGACGTCTGTCCTGGTGGATATAATGCTGAGATGGTGATGAACTCGGACGGCGTGATTGGTGACTGGTTGGCATTCGTCACAGTTACAACATATCTTGACGGCGTCGAAGTTGAATCTAACTCAAACATTCAGTTGGCCTCGAGCTTTCCTGTGATTGAACTGTTGATTGACTCTGGTGCGAGTGGCGTCGGATTCACAACGTCTCCTGGCAGTGACTTTAATATGGTCGGTGTGTCGGTTGCCTCGTTAGCGTCGGGTATCAACTCAGTCGAGTTTTATCATGCACGTTGTTATGACCCTGCAGAGGGTACGGAGACGATCATCGTCGGCGACGGTTCGCAAGCCAATCCATACGTCTCTTCATGGGCAGCGGATGAGCGAGTGGGTCAAGCAGGCGGTGCGGATGCGTTCTGGGGAATCAGTGCACTTGGCTTTGGCCAGCCTGAAGAGCAAACCGATAAAACACACGGCTACGGTTTGATCGGTGTGACTGATTTGATTGGCTGTTTGGTGCCGCTTGCGTGTACGGCGAACGGCGGTAATAACATTGCGGGAGCCCCTGAAAAAGCAACGTCGTTAACCAAGTTTGCCAGTATTGCAGGGTTGACGGGAGCGTGGGCAAAAGTGAATGTTCCGAACGACGACACAGGCAATGGACAATGTCCTGCTGGCTACATGGCGGAAATGATCATGAATGCAGACGGCGTCATTGGCGATTGGTTGGGTGCGATCACCGTCTCAACCTACTTGGATGGTGTGTTGGCAGAATCACAAAGCAATTTTCAGCTTGCTTCGAGCTTCCCAATTTTCGAAGCCTTGATTGATTCGGGCGCTACGGCGGTTGGTTTCCAGTCCACCAAACCATTTAATATGGTCAGTGTGCAGGTTACGTCACTTGCTGGGGGTATTAATTCAATTGAATTCTATCATGCGCGTTGTTTCACAGCGGGAGCAAACACCGACCGTGATGCCGACGGCTTGAGCAATGATGAAGAAGCGACGTTGGGCACTAATCCAGATAACGCGGACACCGATGGCGATGGCGTGAACGATGCTGAGGAAGTCGGCGATGACATAAACAATCCTGCGAACAGCAGTTCAGATGACGAACCAGATGTCATTGATGCATTGGACCCGTGTTACCCATCAACGGAGGTTGAGGCGTGTGAGAACAAAGATCTTGACTCGGATGGCGACGGTTTGACCAATGCGCAAGAAGCCGCGTTGGGTACTGATCCTGATAAAGTTGATACCGATGGCGACGGTCAAAATGACAAGGTGGAAGTTGGTGATGACGTAGCGAATCCTGCGAACAGCAGTTCGGAAGATGCGCCTGATAAGATCGATGCGTTGGATCCATGTTATCCGTCTGTCAGTGTGGCTGTGTGTGATCGAAACGTTGCCGATGCTGACCGCGATGGGTTGAGTGATGTTCAAGAAGCTCAGCTGGGTACTGACCCAAAAAACCCAGATACAGACGGTGACGGCACGGGTGACGCGCAAGAAGTGGGTGCGAATGTGGCCAAGCCACTGAACAGCAGCTCACTGGATAACCCTGATGTGATTGACGCGAAAGACCCTTGTTGGCCAACCGTGTTGGTGGCTGCGTGTAAGCGTGATTCAGACAACGATGGTTTAACGGACTACGAAGAAAACCAAGCGGGTACTGATCCGATGAAAGCGGATTCGGATAACGATGGATTAAACGATCAGCAAGAAGTGGGCAATAACCCCTTGAGTGCGTTGAACAGAAGTTCAGAGGATCGGCCAAATGTGATCGATGCCTTGGATGCCTGTTATCCAACGGTATTCGTCGCAGCGTGTTCGAGAGATTCAGACGGGGATGGTTTAACAGATTATCAAGAGCAGGAGAACGGTACCGACGTGAATGCCGCTGACACCGATTTGGATGGTTTAACCGATGGAGAAGAAGTGAATAACGTGGATGACCCTGCCACCGAATCAGCTCCTTCTGCTACCTCTGACCCTAAAGATGCGTGTGACCCTGATCCTGAGCAGTGCAGAGGATTAAACAATGGGAATCTAAGCGTTTACGGTGGTGCGAATGCATCGTGGTTTGTTCTGTTGTTGTTTGGGCTTTTATTAGGCCGCAAACGCAAGCGTATTTAACCCAAACGCTTTCCTATGATGTCGAGTCCACACTCGACATCGCTTAAATCAGTCAGCCCGATCTGTGAGTATGCAGGTTGGGCTTTCTGGGGATTGATACACCGAAGTTGCGCGGAGCGTGGAATACGGCGCCGTATTTTCACGATGGCTCAGCGAAGAC
>JBCDEX010000104.1:0-6124 GCA_039178995.1 Pseudomonadota bacterium
GACGCATTTGCCGAAGGCGAGAATCCGTTCTTGGCGTCCCAGTTGGTGTTGTGTCCGCTGTCGTTTTTAGTCGAAAACCCTGAGCGCGATGAGCAGGCCTTAGCGTGTGATTGGGATATGCTCGTGGTGGATGAAGCGCATCACTTGGAGTGGGCAGAAGACAAAGCCAGCGAAGAATACGAGTGCGTGGAGCGTTTGGCGGAGCGGGCGCAAGGCGTTCTGTTGCTCACGGCAACGCCCGAACAGTTAGGCGTTGAAGGGCACTTTGCGCGATTGCGCTTACTCGATCCAGATCGCTATTATGATTTGCCGACGTTTGTGAACGAGGACAAAGATTATCAGGCGATTAATGAGATGGTGCAGTGCGTGCTCGATGCGAAAGCGTATTTTGAGCCATTGCCCGATCCCTTGGCGTCGTATTTAACGCCGCGCGAGTGGCAGAGTCTTGAAGCTGTGTTTTTAGAAGACGCTGAGGCGGCATACGACAAAGCCGTTGATGCCTTATTGGATCGTCACGGCACGGGGCGCGTTCTATTCCGTAACACGCGCGCGGCGGTGCGTGGTTTTCCAAAACGTCACGTGACCACGTATGAGTTGGCACAGGTGTTGCCAGAGACTGAGGAAAAGGTGAGCTTACTCGATCGCTTGCGCCCTGAGAATTTCTACCCAGATTCGTGGTTAAAAGAAGACGCGCGTGTTGAGTGGTTGGTGCGTTGGTTGGCGGATCACAACAGTCAGCAGGTGCTGTTGATTTGTGCCAATGCCGATACTGCGATTGAGCTTGAGCAGTATTTGCGCGTCAGCTATGGCATCAATTCTGGCGTATTCCATGAAGGCATGAGCTTGGTGGCACGCGACCGTGCTGCCGCGTACTTTGCCGACGAAGAAGGCGCAGCGCAAATTTTAGTGTGCTCAGAAATCGGCAGCGAAGGGCGTAACTTTCAATTTGTGAACAACATCATTCTTTTTGATCTTCCGATCAATCCCGATTTGTTGGAGCAACGCATTGGGCGTTTGGATCGGATTGGTCAGTTGATGGACATTGACATTCATGTGCCGTTGTTTAAACACAGCGAACAAGAGGTTTTGTTCCGTTGGTACCACGAAGGCTTGAATGCATTTGAAGTGACGTGTGCGATTGGGCGTGCGGTGTTTGATGAATTTGAAACGGAATTAATGGCGTGCTTAGAACACAAGCAAAGCGAGCCGTTGGCGGCATTAATTAACGACACTCACGCACACGCTGAACAATTGCGCGATGTGATGCAACAAGGCCGAGATCAATTGCTGGAAATGAACTCATGTCGATTGCACGAGGCGTCTAGCATCATTGATCGTGTGCTGGATGTAGAAAACCGCAGAGGCTTGGAGCGGTTTGTTGATAAGGCTACCTCGCAACTGGGAATTGATACCGAACCGCACAGTCCGAACACCATTATTTTGAAACCAACAGAACAAATGACCTGTGGTGCGATTGACGGGATTGATGAAGACGGCATGACGGCGACGTTTTCAAGAGAGCTGGCGCTGAGTCGAGAGGATATGGCGTATTTCAGTTGGGAGCACCCGACGGTGAAGGGGCTACTGGATGCCATCATTCAAGGCGAGCAAGGCAGTACTGGGTTTTCAACGCTTAAATTAAGCGCATTGAAAGAAGGCACATTGTTATTGGAAGGATTGTTTGCCGTGGATTGCATTGCACCACCGCACTTGCAGATCGAGCGCTACCTTCCTTCGAATGTGATTCGTGTGGTGGTGAACTTACAAGGTAAGAATCTAGCTGCTGCATTGCCGGCAGATAAATTGAATTCCTTATTGAAGTCAGCCCCGATGGAGTCAGCACGTGCGATCATTAAAAATGCGCACGCCCTCATTGAGAAGTTGATGGATCAAGCCACGCATCATGCGCAGGAGTCATTGGTCTCGCTGTTGGACGATGCGGTTAAAAGAGTCGTTGAGTCTCAAGAAACAGAACTGTTTCGTTTGCAAAATTTAGCCGAGATTAACTCAAACATCCGAGCGTCTGAAATTGATGCGATTAAAGCCGATACCATTGACTTAGTGTCTTACCTTGAGCAAACATCGGTTAAGTCGGATGCGGTTCGCTTGATTATGAGTGTGTAGTATCGCGTGATATTTGAGGTCCGTGTATGAGTTCGTTTGTCTATGTGAGTCCAGGTAATGACTGTCGAGATGCATTGAATGAGTTGATGGATAATGCGCAATACAGCTTGGACATTTGTGTGTTTACCATTTCCGATAATCGATTGTCTCAGAGTATTATCGATGCGCATCAGCGTGGTGTGGCGGTGCGTATCGTCACCGATAATTTGAAAGCCGAAGACCGAGGCAGTGATGTGTATCAGTTGGCAAAAGAAGGCGTGCCATTGGTGATTGATAACAGCCCAAATCACATGCATCATAAGTTTATGATTGTGGATGGTCAGCGTTTGGCAAACGGCAGTTTTAATTGGACTCGAAGTGCGTCCGAGCGAAATCAAGAGAATGTAGTGGTGCATGATGACCCTCAATTGATTTCAGAGTTTGATCGTATGTTTAACGCGTTATGGACAGCGTTTAAAAAAATCTAATTCAAAATCGCTACGCCATTCTGGGCGTATTATGTGCAGAGGGACGTGATGAGCCGAAAGATCATTCACATCGACTGCGACTGTTTCTACGCCGCAGTGGAAGTGCGCGACAACCCTAAACTGAGCGCGCTGCCAGTTGCCGTCGGAGGACGTTCCGACCGCCGAGGCGTGATTGCCACCTGCAATTATGAGGCGCGTGACTTTGGTATTCACAGTGCGATGTCCAGCTCGCGTGCGCTGACCTTGTGCCCTCAATTGATTCTCTTGCCGGTTCGTATGGATGTGTATCGCAAGGTGTCGCAATCGATGCATCGCGTGTTTAAACAGTACACCGATTTAATCGAACCGCTGTCGCTGGATGAAGCCTATTTAGACGTCACCGATTGCGAGCAACACAATGGCAGTGCGACATGGATTGCGCAATCGATTCGCGACGAGGTTAAGCAGTCGCTAGGTATTACGGTGTCGGCAGGGATTGCCTCAAACAAGTTGTTGGCAAAGGTCGCGAGTGATTGGAATAAACCAAACGGTCAATGTGTGATTTTACCTGATGAGGTGGATGACTTCATGATGAGCTTGCCAGTGAAAAAAATCCCCGGGGTGGGCAAAGTGACCGAACGTAAAATGAACGGCTTAGGCGTTAAGACGTGCGGTGATTTGCAGGCGTTTGATGTGCATTCATTGACGCATCATTTTGGGATGTTTGGTCAGCGCTTATACAGTTTATGCCGTGGGCAGGATGATCGTTTGGTGCAAGCAACGCGAACGCGTAAATCAATCAGTGTTGAAACGACGTTTAACGAAGACTTGACGACACCTGAGCAATGCGTGACCGCGCTGCCGAGTTTGATTGACAAATTGACGGTCAGATCCGACAAGCATTTTGATGGCGGCGCATTGGACTCGAATCGAATCAAGTCGATGTTTGTGAAGTTGAAGTTCAGCGATTTTACCACCACAACCATTGAAGGCCGTGTGGCGTTTCCATTACAAGACGGGTTTGTCGAATTGATCAAAAAAGGCATGACGCGTAACAACAAATCGATTCGACTGATTGGTGTAGGCGTGCGTTTGAAAACAGCGCGCAGTGCACGATCGCGCGCGGCATTGGCGCACGATCAACTTGAGTTGTTTTAAGCGAATCAAGGCGCGCTTATTTTTTTGCGCGACCTTTTTTATTTTCTTTTTGCTTATCTTGACTGCGCATGGCGTTCTTACGCGCCAGCTTTTCGTTGCGTCGCGCTTCTTGCAGCTCACGGGTGTTCATGCCAATGTGATGTTCACCGCGCTCTTTGGCCAGTTTTATTTGTTTTTCACGATCTGCAAAGCGTTTGCGTTGTTGCTCGTTCGTTTTGTCAAAACACAAATGACAGCTGACGCCTTCTTCATATTCAGGACGTTGTTTATCGTCTTCGGTGATGGGGTGTCGACAGGCGTAACATTGATCGTAAGAGCCAATTTTTAAGTCGTGATCAACCGCTACGCGATTATCAAATACAAAGCATTCGCCTTCCCATAGAGACTCTTCCTTCGGGACGTCTTCTAAGTATTTTAAAATTCCGCCTTCTAAATGATACACCTCGTCAAACCCTTGCTCTTTTAAATACGCAGTGGATTTTTCACAGCGAATTCCGCCAGTGCAAAACATGGCGACTTTTATGTTTTTGTCTTTGTGTAAATTGTCTTCGACGTATTGAGGGAATTCTCGAAAACTTTTGGTGTGTGGATTGATTGCGTTTTTAAACGAGCCGATATTAAATTCGTATTCGTTGCGTGTGTCGATCACGGTGACGTCGGGGTCGGAAATGATCGAATTCCAATCAGAGGGTTTGACGTAGGTGCCAACCACGCATGTGGGGTCAATGTTTTCCACCCCCATGGTGACAATTTCTTTTTTCAATTTCACTTTACTGCGATGAAACGGAATGTTGTCGGCGTACGATTCTTTGTGACTGAGATCGCTCAATCGTGGCTCCGATTTGATCCAGCTGAGTACCGCGTCCATGTCATCCGGCAAGCCAGAGATCGTGCCATTGATGCCTTCGTGTGCGAGTAAAATCGTGCCCTTTACATTGTGTTGAAGCAAGCAATCGAGAAAGGGTTGTTTGAGTTCGGTGTAGTTGTCTAAACGTACAAAGCGATACAGTGCGCAAACAACATAGCTTGGCTGTGTCATAAAAACCTCGGTGCAGTCTGAAACGTAAATCCAGGGCTGCCGTTGTGTGTCAATTGTGGGTATGACTCAATGGTGAATCGAGCTCAGTGTATAATAAATGATGGGCGAATTGAACTGCCTTGTATGAGCGAAAAAAATACGTTCGGTTAGGAACCGATGCCGTGTTTGCGTCTCTAAGTGTTATGTAGAGAAGATCGTATACAGCAAAGAATAGATAGAAAGCAGACAATTGAATAAGGATACGATATGGACGCAATACAGAAAACATTAATTGGTAGTGTGATGTTCGTCATGCTGTTGATTGGGGTGGTGCTGGTTTTTGGACGGGCACATGCCGCGCCAAATGACACGTCATCAGCGTTGAACAAGCACCCATTGACAACACAGGTGGCCACGTTTGCGGGTGGCTGCTTCTGGTGTATGGAAAAGCCGTTTGATGTCTTGGACGGTGTGCTGAGTACGACGTCGGGTTACATGGGCGGGTCGAGCAAAGACGCCACGTACAAGAAAGTGTCCCAAGGGGGAACGGATCATGTTGAGGTGATTCAAGTTAAATACGATCCTCGTGTGGTGTCGTATGCGACATTGCTGACTGTGTTTTGGCGCAACATTGATCCGAAAAACAGTCGAGGGCAGTTTTGCGATGTGGGCAGTCAATATCGTTCGGCGGTGTTTGCGCACGGTACCGAGCAAGCTCGGCAGGCCAATGCGAGTCGTGCACGGGTTGAGAGTCAGTTGGGTCGCATCAGCACTCAAGTAGAGAGCGCCGCGACATTTTATCCCGCAGAGGCGTATCATCAAGATTATTACCTGAAGAATCCATTGCGATATCGCTATTACCGCTCACGCTGTGGTCGAGATCAGCGATTGAAGGCGTTGTGGGGTGATGCGCCGAGCAAGAAGTAAACGTGTGTGCAGAGCACTAGCAGCGTGCTGGGTGGTACAAATTGAACATTAAAAAAGCCCGCTCATCTAGGATGAGGGGCCTTTTTTAATGTGAGCCAAATGGCATGCGTGATACCGTTGCCAAATTTAGATGGCTTCGATGTTCTCAGCTTGAGGACCTTTTTGTCCGTCAGTGATGGTGAACTGAACACGCTGGCCTTCTGTAAGCGATTTGAAGCCTGATCCACTGATGGCGCTGAAGTGTGCAAACACATCTGGGCCTGATTCTTGTTCGATAAAGCCAAATCCTTTTGAGTCATTAAACCATTTAACCGTTCCAGTCACTTTTTCTGACATAGCACTTTCCTACCTGTAATGTAATTTATTAATGTCGCTGTCGCTGTATCATCGAGACCAAGTCAGCGCGGATCTGCAAACAACGGTTTAGCTGGAATATTGACTAGCATTTAAA
>JBCDEX010000105.1:0-6095 GCA_039178995.1 Pseudomonadota bacterium
AGAATTTTGAACCCGAGATTGATTTTACGCGCATCATGGATCGCGTGCAGCGCGTGATTGAAACAATTGAACCTCATGATTCGGTTGAGCGTTACTCTGAATTGGGGGTGGATTGCGTTCAAGGCACCGCCGAATTGATGTCGCCGTATGAAGTGTTGGTGACTGAAGAGGATGATCAAGGGGGTGTGTCCACGCGAACACTGACGGCTAAAAACATCATCATTGCAACGGGGGCGCGTCCGTACATTCCGGATATTCCTGGACTCTTAGAAAGTCGTTACCTTACGTCAGACACCGTCTGGAATTTGCGTGAGGCACCAAAGAAAATGACCATACTCGGAGGCGGACCGATTGGTTGTGAATTAAGCCAAGCGTTTGCTCGATTAGGCATCGAAGTGACCCAAATTGAGCGCAACGATCGCATCATGAAACGTGAAGACATTGAAGTATCTGATTTTGTGTCTGCGCAATTACGCCAAGAAGGCGTTGAATTGTTGACCCGTCATCACGTGATACGTGTTGAGAGTAATGGCGATGACCAGCGCATCGTCTGCGAAGCCGACGGCAAAGAGGTTGAAATTCAATGCGATTGCATTTTGGTGGCGGTGGGACGTCAGGCCAATACGTCGGGTTTAGGCTTAGAAAAGCTGGGCATCGATACCACAGCTCAAGGACTGATCAGCAGTAACGATTATTTGCAGACGTTTAAATATCCTAACATCTATGCGTGTGGCGATGTAGCAGGGCCCTATCAGTTTACCCATGCGGCGGCACATCAAGCATGGTATGCCGCCGTGAACAGTTTGTTTGGTTTCATCAAACGTTTTAAAGTGGATTACCGAATTATGCCGTGGGCCACATTTGTGGATCCCGAGGTTGCTCGTGTTGGTATGAACGAACAAGAATTAAAGGCGGCAGGGATTGATTATCAATTAACACAATACGGTATTGGTGATTTAGATCGTGCCATTGCCGACGGAGAAACCACCGGGTTTGTACGCGTGTTTACGCAGGGTCGATCGGATAAGATCTTGGGTGTGACCATCGTTGGATCTCATGCCGCTGAGCTGTTGTCTGAATTCATTCTGGCGATGAAGCACGATTTGGGAATGAATAAGATTTTAGGCACGATTCATTCGTATCCAACTTGGTCGGAAGCCAATAAATTTGCAGCAGGTGAATGGAAAAAAGCCAACGCACCTCAAAAGGTGTTGGCATGGTTAGAAAAATTTCATAGATGGAGACGCTCATAATGACACACCTTAAATCGCGACATCAAATAACCGTATTATTGTTCAGTTTATTGTGTTTTTTGTGTGTGCCATACACACATGCGGCGCCCAAGAAAAAGCTATTGACCGAATGGAATGGGGTCACCGTTGACAGCATAAAAACGGTGGATCACTCGGTATGGGAAAGACTGTTGAAAAAATACCTTAAGGCGAACTCGGGTATGACGCTGTTTCGTTATGGTGCCGTGAGCACGGCGGACAAAGTCGCATTGAAAAATTACATTCGAGCGCTTGGGAAAGTGAACCCTGCGTCATTAAATCGCAACGAGCAATTTGCCTTTTGGGCTAATTTGTACAACAGCAAAACAGTCGATTTGGTCTTAGATCATTACCCTGTGTCGTCGATTAAACGCATCGGAAATGTGATTAAAGGGCCATGGGATCAAAAAAACATCACGGTGAATGGAAAGCGATTAAGCTTGAATAACATTGAGCACGGTATATTACGTCCGATTTTCAACGATCAGCGCATTCATTATGTGCTCAATTGTGCAAGCATTGGCTGCCCCAGTTTGCCCAAGCGAGCGCTGACGTCAAAAAACTATCGCGCTATTATGGCATTGTCCGCCAGACAGTTTGTGAATCATCGTCGTGCGGTGTCATTTGAAAAAGGCGACCTGACTTTGTCAAGTATTTACGATTGGTATGCGAGTGATTTTGGTCGCAATGAACGAGCGGTGTTAAAGGCCATTTCGAAGCACGCTAAGCCGCAGCTAAAAAAACAGCTTAATGAATACAAAGGCAAGATAAAATATAACTACAACTGGTCGTTAAATAAAATCTAACAGCGACGTTTCTTTACGTCACGGATTAAAAATCGGGCAGGGTGCAATGTGCGCTGCATATCTTGTGAGATCGGACTGGGTGTGTGATTCAGCAAGCTGGCAATGTGGGCGGAGGCAAATGGAATGCTGCATAAGCCTCGCGATCCGTGCGCTACATTCATGAACAATCCTGTTCTGTGTGCCACCGGCTCAATCAATGGTTTGGTGGCATGGTGTCTGAATTCTTGAAAGGCATCGCTTAATTGCGAGTATTCATTAATCGGTCCAACCAAGGGAAGATAGTCCGTTGTGCTGCATCGAAATCCCGTTCGTCCTGCAATCGCATGCTGTTGTTTGAGTGCGTCTTGTGTGCTGCTGAGTCGGCTTGCCAAGTGGGGCAGTTGCGA
Organism: Pseudomonadota bacterium; assembly: GCA_039178995.1. GTDB lineage: Bacteria > Pseudomonadota > Gammaproteobacteria > Pseudomonadales > JBCDEX01 > JBCDEX01. The sequence continues at coordinate 2,464 of JBCDEX010000105.1, forward strand.
CTCGATGAGCGCGAAGTTGTCTAGGTGATCTTGATGGGTCACGTTTGGATGATCGTCGTGCAATGTGAATGTTGCCCCTGAATCATGCTGACCATTCCACGCGGGTGCGGTATATCCTTTGTGGCAAATGACACGCTTTAATTGTTCACTTGCCTCACTGGCGTCAAAGTGACTGACTTGTCCGCGAATGAGTTTCATCGGGAATGAATAATCGTCGAGTAAGGTTTGCGCAGAGGCACTGTTGCACAGCACCACGGCACTGGATTGGATGTCGAGCGTGTCGTCATTGGATGTGGCATGTGTTAGCCAACCCTCATCGCAGCGTGTGAGCGTCATGGCGCGTGTGCTTGTCAGGGTGGTGATGTTTGGATGTTGCATCAGGTGATGACAAAACCGTGCTGGGTTAATCCAGCCAGACCGGTTAAACAATACACCGTCATGGTCGATTGGAATGCCGGTTACATGCTCTGTCTGTTCCGCTGTTACGAACTCACAAACATCGGGGTTGCTTGCAGACAATGCGTGATACACGGCGTGTAACCGAGCGCTTTCTTTGTCGTTGTAGGCCAGCTGCAATGTACCGCATAAAGCGCCGCTGTCGGAGTCCATGTTGAATTCCGACATCAAGTGAGAAAAATAGCGACCACTGAATTGAAATGCGGATAAATTGAAATCGGTTAAATAATCCGATGGCCAGCTCAGTCGAGAGTAAAGTACGCTTTGTCGATTGCCTGAGGTGGCGTCCACGATGATGTCTTTTTGTTCAATGACAGTGACCCGCCATCCGCTGTGTGCGAGTTCATACGCGGTGATACAGCCGGCCAATCCCCCGCCGATAATAGTGACATGTTGTTTCTTAAACGATGGGTAGTGGTACGCTGACCAATTACTGTGTTTTGGTGGTGGCAACGCGTTAGCCGATGAAGGTGTCTTTGACAGGTTGCCGTACAACATGTTGCGCTTGCGCCCATAGCCTGTGTCTTTATACACATCAAACCCTGCATTTTCTAAGCCTCGTTTGACATCACCCGCTGCGGTGAATGTCGCAAACGTTGAGTTCACATGACTTAACAACGCCATATCTTGAAACAATCGAGGCGTCCACATATCTGGGTTTTTTGATGGCGCAAACCCATCTAAAAACCATGCGTCGACCGAGATCGGCAGTGCAGCCTGTGGGTTTGAACTTGAACATGTTGAATACAGCGAATCCGTGGGCAGCCACTGCTCCAGTGCATCATGTACATCGCCAATGAACAATTGCAGTGTGATGCCATCGCCTAAATAAATCGCGTGCAATCCAGGCGTGGTGGCGGGGTATTGCTCAATTAGCGCAGAGGCTTCTTCATGTAATTCGGGCCTAGCAGCGAGACTTTGACGTAATTGAGGCAGCGTCATCGGATATTTTTCAGCGCTTAAGAAATACAATTGTCCGTTATGTGGGCGCACTTGTTTCCACAATTGCATGCAGGCGAGTAAATTCAGACCGCTTCCAAAACCGGTTTCCGCAATGATAAAGCGCGCTAATGATGAGCCTTCCAGGGCGCGCCATCGATTGGCTAAGTGATTGTGTTCAATGAAGTTGTAGCGCGTTTCTTCAAGGCCATTGTCGATCGAAAAATACACGTCATCGAAGCGCTCGGAGCACGGAACCCCGTTTTTAAACGTTAGTTCCGCCTGTGTAGGTAACGTGGGCTGTGATGAGTCGGTCATAATGGCATGATTGGTTGAGATAATGGCATAAATGGTCGTGAAAGCGTGTACAGTCTAATATATACTGATTCATAATAAGGGCTATTATAAAAAAAGGGAAAAAAAATGAATTCAACTCAATATCAAGCGATTTATGATGAGTATGGCATCGATTACGCGGTTGACGTCTCCCAGTATAATAATTTGTTAGACGTGTATAACCAACTCTTTATTAAGCATGCCAGCGCAACTGCGTTAACGTGCATGGGTTACAGCTTAAGCTATAAGGAGTTAGACGAAAAATCCAATGACTTTGCGGCGTACTTACAAAATGAAACCAACTTAGTCGCAGGCGATCGAGTGGCGGTGATGCTGCCGAATATTTTGCAGCAGCCAGTGTCCGTATTGGGTATCTTAAAAGCGGGCATGGTGTTGGTGAATACTAATCCTTTGTACACGCCACGAGAACTGGAGCATCAGCTCAATGATTCAGGCGCAAAAGCGCTGGTGATGTTGGCGAATATGGGCGATGTGGTTGAAGAGGTCTTACCGCACACACAAAACATTGAACATGTCTTAATGACACAGGTTGGCGACTTCCATCCGACGGTCAAACGGTTATTGATTAATACGGTCGTGAAGTATGTGAAAAAAGGCGTGCCAAAATTCAATTTGCCACAAGCCATTTCATTAAACAGCGCAATTGCATTGGGCTCTCAGAAACAAGTCACTCAAAGCTCTCCAACGCGTGACGATGTGGCCGTTTTACAGTACACAGGTGGCACCACCGGGTTGTCTAAAGGTGCGATGCTCACGCACGGCAATTTAATCGCGAATTGCTTACAGTTGGACGGATTTTTGGCTAAGTTTGACTTAAAACAACGACAAGAAGTGGTGATTCAACCGTTGCCATTGTATCACATTTACGCATTTACCATGACCTTAGTGATGCTCCGCTACGGCAGTCAGAATGTATTGATTCCAAACCCTCGAGATTTACCAGGTTTGGTGACCACCATTTCAAAATACCCAGCGTCGATTTTCTGTGGGCTAAACACCTTGTTTGTCGCTTTGTTTAATGATGAAAAATTTAAAGCATTGCCTTTGAGTGAGTTACGCATGACGGTCTCTGGCGGTATGGCATTAACACAGGACACGGCAAAGCAATGGAAGCGTGTCACTGGAGTGACGATTACAGAGGGTTACGGTTTGACCGAAGCCTCTCCCGTGGTGACGTTTAACCCAGCCGAAGCTCAGCGTATCGGAAGCATTGGTTTCCCATTGCCGTTGACGGATTTGAAATTGTTGGACGACAACGGTAATGAAGTGGAACAGGGCAGTGAAGGTGAGCTTGCGGTTAAAGGACCTCAAGTGATGAAAGGGTACTGGAATAACGAAGAGGCAACGGCGAAGACCATTGTTGATGATTGGTTATTGACCGGGGACATCGCAACCATTGGCGACGATGGTTTTGTTAAAATCGTTGACCGTAAAAAAGACATGATCATCGTGTCTGGATTTAATGTCTATCCAAATGAAGTGGAAGATGAATTGTCAAAACACCCTGAGGTGGTTGAGTGTGCGGTGATTGGCATTCCAGATGACATCAAGGGTGAGAACATTAAAGCGTTTGTGGTGAAAACACCGAATTCGACGTTAACCGATTCTCAGTTAATTGAATTTGCGCGTGAAAACCTGACCGCGTATAAAGTGCCTAAATTGGTTGAATTCAGATCGGACTTGCCAAAGAGTAATGTCGGTAAAATCTTACGTCGCGAATTACGAGACGAGTAAAGGAGTCATAATAAATGTCACTGTTTAATAGAAATGCACGTATGTTATCGCTTATGTCAGCTTTGTTGGTGTGTAGTTTTGCACCGTATGCATCTGCGGTAGAAGAGCATCCGACCTTGGAGAAAGTGAATCGCACCGTGTTTAAG
>JBCDEX010000106.1:0-6080 GCA_039178995.1 Pseudomonadota bacterium
CCTGTATCAAATGTCACGTTGCTAAATATATAACAGGGAAAAGTAGTATGAGTTCTGCTTTTGAAAACCAAGTTATATTTCCTTACACTGATTTGTTATTACATGATATGGGTGCTGATTTAGCAGATGTAAAACTGGATGGAAAACCTGCGTCGAAAAATGTTTTGAGTGAGTTTTCAGCCACGGCTCATGAGTGGCGGACGCCCCCTCTATGGGGTCTGGGGCTGGCTAAAACGATAGACCCCAAGGCCAGTTTTTTACACGATGGACGTGCACGTACTATTATGGAAGCGATCTTATGGCATGGAGGTGAAGCTAAAGCATCACAAGAAAAGGTGCTTGGGTTAAGCCGTTCTGAACGAGAATCGTTGCTCGCTTTCTTAAATGATTTATAAGTTTTTTAGTGTTTTGTTATGTGTGCTGTGCGCATTTGGGTTCTCTGAATTGAGAGAATCATCCCGTAAGATTGATTTGCGGATGAGTGGTGGTGGCACTACAGTGTTTGATCTTACACCTAATGCATTTTCTCATCCCTTACGCAATATGGATAATGTCGAGCGCATGATCCGATTCAATATAGGGCGAGATTTTTTCAAACGACCATGGATTTCTAAACGAGCGACGACGACACTACGTGATGGGTTGGGGCCGCATTTTAATAACAACGCGTGTGAACACTGTCATGTGCGTAACGGTCGAGGAAGTTTGTCACATGTAGCCTCTGCTGAGTTGGGTCAGGGTTTCCCGAGTTTGATTTTTAGAGCATCTAGGCAATCTGTCTCATTGGAACAGGCACATCAAATGCGCTCAGGTGTATTGATGAATGTGCCAGACAGTGCGGTTGGTGCTCAGTTACAGCATCGTTCCATTCATGGTGTCCGAAATGAGTCGAGCATTGATGTAACGTATCGGAGTAAAACGGTTACATTTTTTGACGGACATCAAGTTCATCTTAGGCAGCCTAATTGGATATTTAAGAGTCTGTATGCTGATCAAGGCATCGACTTCGATTCTGACTCTGTGTTCTCTGCGCGTGTGACGCCACCGATGATCGGCTTGGGGTTATTGGAAATGATTCCAGAACAAGTGATTGTTCGCTTGGCTGACCCTGAAGACAAAGATGGCGACGGTATTTCTGGACGTGTAAATACTGTTTGGGATGTTCGATTAAAAAAAACACGACTTGGACGGTTTGGTTGGAAAGCAGGGCAGCCGAATGTGGAGCAGCAAGTAGCCAGTGCCTTCCATGGTGATCTGGGGTTACGCTCAGAACTGTTTAATGCCTCTGAGTGTTTAGCGCATCAAGTGGATTGTTTGGAAGTGCCCAATGGCAATGGAGATGACCTGTCGAGATACCCTTATGAGGTGTCATCTAAGGTGTTACAAGATGTTGTATTTTATGCGCAAAATTTAGCTGTCCCCGCTCGCCGTCAGGTTGATAAGAAGACGGTTAAACAGGGGGAGCATCTGTTTAAGAAAGCATCCTGTGATGCTTGCCATGTGCCTCAATTTAAAACGCAGCGGCTTGAGTCCAAACACGAGTTGTCAGACCAAGTTATTTTTCCATACACGGATATGTTGTTGCATGATATGGGAGCAGAGTTGGCCGATGTTGATCGTTCAATGAAACCGGTAAGAGGCGACGTATTAGTGGAGTTCTCAGCCACTACACGAGAGTGGCGAACGCCGCCACTGTGGGGAATTGGTCTGGCAAAGACCGTCAATCCCGACGCAGTTTTTTTACATGATGGGCGCGCTCGCACTGTGTTGGAAGCTGTGCTTTGGCACGGCGGAGAAGCGGAAAAATCTAAGCGAATGGTGCTTGGATTTTCACAGGAGGAACGGTCTGCTTTGTTGGCGTTTTTACATGATTTATAACGCTCATCAATTCAGTTGGATGCTGTGAGTGAGATGTGGGTGTGTTCTGACCAGTTGATTTGCAGCGGACTCTTCGCTTCGTGTATAGTATTGTTCAATCATTAAGGCCGAAAATTCAATGTTATCAACTAGGCGTTTACGTAGCGTGCTGCTATGGCGTGAAAATTGTTCGAGTGCGGAGTGTATGTGAACAAGTAATTGCCCTTCAAGATCATGTTGATGCTCTTGTCGATAGAGTTCAGCGAGATAGAAGCCAGAGACCATGAAGCGATCGATTCGTTTGAGTTGTGTTTCAATGAAGTGAGAAGGTTGCTCAAGCAGTAGCTCACTGAGTTCAAAGGCGCAGCCAAAATAAGACAGCGCGCGTGACAGCTCGTTGCAGCGTAAGTGTTCAGATCCTTTATGTATCCAGTCTTGCCAGTCATGCAGTGCTTTGATCGGGTTTTTGGAAAGTTCGTTACGGTGATGCGTGCAGAGAAATGTCATATGAGACTCCTTTTAATTAGATCTTAATGATAATCATTCTCATTGAAGAGAGCAAGGCAATATCGACTTCTTTTTCTTGGTGTGTCAAATGCGTTCGTTTGACGGTGTCAGTCGGACGTAATCATCAGACAATAAAAAAGGCGCATCGTATGATGCGCCTTTTTTAGATCGGTACAGGGACAATCAACGTTTGCTTATGTCTGGTACATCACGTTTTTCAGGGCCTGAATACAATTGACGTGGACGGCCAATGCGATACTCGTTGCTGATCATTTCTTTCCAGTGCGACAACCAGCCAACCGTACGTCCAGTTGCAAAAATTACCGTGAACATGTTGCTTGGGATGCCAATGGCTTTCAGGATGATGCCTGAATAGAAGTCAACGTTTGGATACAGTTTGCGCTTAATAAAATACTCGTCTTCTAAGGCGATTTGCTCTAAGCGTTTTGCAATGCGTAACAATGGATCGTTTTCTAAACCTAACTCAGCCAGTACTTCGTCGCAGGTTTTCTTCATCACGCGTGAGCGTGGGTCAAAGTTCTTGTAGACACGGTGACCAAAACCCATCAGACGGAAAGGATCATTTTTGTCTTTTGCGCGTGCAATAAACTCATCAATGTTGCTTTCGTCGCCAATTTCTTCCAGCATGGTCAACACGGCTTCATTGGCGCCACCATGAGACGGTCCCCATAGCGCAGCGATGCCAGATGCGATGCATGCGAATGGGTTAGCGCCAGTTGAACCGGCTAAACGTACGGTCGACGTTGAGGCATTTTGTTCATGGTCGGCGTGCAATGTGAAGATTTTGTCCATGGCTTTCGCTAAGACTGGGCTGACAGGAGTGTCTTCACACGGTGTACTGAACATCATGTGCAAGAAGTTTTCTGCGTAACCCATGTCGTTGCTAGGGTAGATGAACGGCTGGCCGATCGAGTATTTGTAACACATGGCCGCAATCGTAGGTACTTTCGCAATCAAGCGAATTGCTGAAATGTTGCGATGCTCATCGTTCGTGATATCCAGTGAATCGTGATAGAACGCAGACAATGCGCCGACCACGCCACACATGATCGCCATCGGATGCGCGTCACGTCTAAAGCCTCGGAAGAACGCAGCAACTTGGTCATGAACCATTGTGTGATTCGTGACGAGTTCAATGAATTCTTTCTTTTGTTCTGCATTTGGCAGTTCACCGTTCAGCAGCAAGTAACATGTCTCTAGGTAATCATGCTCAGCAAGCTGTTCGATTGGGTAGCCTCGGTGTAATAGAACGCCGTTTTGACCGTCGATGAAGGTGATTTTTGATTCACAAGAAGCCGTTGAAACAAAGCCTGGGTCAAACGTGAACAACCCTGACTTGGTGACATTACCTACGTCGACAACATCGGGTCCGAGTGTGCCTGAATGAATGGGAAGTTCAATGGGGTCAAGACCGTCTATATGTAGGCTTGCTTTCTTGTCGCTCATGCAAAGCTCCTAGTGCTTAAGAAGAAAATATGTTGTATGGGGAAGAAAATACAGAAGTCGTGGTATAACCTGACAGCGCAACGTACTTACGATGTTGTTAGTCTAGTCGCTGAACGGTGTATTTTCAATGGCGCTAGTATCAATTGATTTGTATGTATTGTCAATGCGTTGAGGTGTCTTTCGCGACCGTTAGCGACATGATTTGCGCCTGATTCGAACAAATCGGTTATAAATCAAACGTTGGTATGCAATCCTTGATGGTTGTGAACGGGGCGAGCCTCAAAAAGCCTTTGATTTGCATGAAAAGACACAGATTACGTTCCAGTCATTGTCTCCTTTATCTCATCTTTATGATTGCTAATTGGCGCGTAATGTATCAGAATGCGCGTTTAATACGATTTACAAATACCAATTATAGTCTTGAGAAATAAAAGCGCTTTGTTAGGACTGTAGCGGGTACTCTAAATTTAACCAGAAAAAGTGAGAAAAGCGATGAATTTGCATGAATATCAGGGGAAAGCGTTATTTGCACAATACGGCTTACCTGTATCTAAAGGTTATGCTTGTGATACTCCAGAAGAAGTATCTGAAAAAGCGAAGTTAATCGGAGGCGAAAAATGGGTTGTAAAAGCTCAAGTTCATGCCGGTGGTCGTGGTAAAGCAGGTGGTGTTAAGTTAGTGGATTCACCAGAAGCTGCTGCTGAGTTTGCGCGTAACTTGTTAGGCACAAACCTTGTGACATATCAAACAGACGAAAATGGTCAGCCAGTGGCTAAAATTTTAGTCGAAGACTGCACAGACATCGCAGATGAGCTGTACTTAGGCGCAGTGGTTGATCGTTCAACACGTAAAGTGGTGTTCATGGCATCGACAGAAGGCGGTGTTGAGATTGAAACGGTTGCTGAAGAAACACCGGACAAGATTTTGAAAGTAACGGTTGATCCGTTAACAGGCGCTCAGCCATATCAAGGACGCGACTTGGCGTTCAAATTAGGCTTAACAGGCGTTCAAGTAAAACAGTTCACAAAGATCTTCTTGGGATTGGCGAAATTGTTTGTTGAGAAAGATTTAGACTTGCTTGAGATCAACCCATTGGTGATCAAAGAAGACGGCGATTTACACTGCTTGGATGCAAAAATTAGCATCGACAGCAACGCACTGTTCCGTCACAAAGACCTGCAAGAAATGCACGATCCAAGCCAAGACGACGCGCGTGAAGCAGAAGCTGCGGCATGGGAATTGAACTACGTTGCCTTAGACGGAACGATTGGTTGTATGGTGAACGGCGCTGGTTTGGCGATGGGCACAATGGATATCGTTGCATTACACGGCGGCTTCCCAGCTAACTTCTTAGACGTAGGTGGCGGTGCGACAAAAGAGCGTGTTGCTGAAGCGTTTAAAATCATTTTGTCAGACAGCAATGTAAAAGCTGTATTGGTGAACATTTTTGGTGGCATCGTACGCTGTGACATGATCGCGGAAGGCATTATCGGCGCGGTTAAAGAAGTGGGCGTTGAAGTACCGGTTATTGTGCGCTTAGAAGGCACAAACGCAGAATTAGGTAAAAAAGTGTTGGATGATTCAGGTCTTGATATCATCGCAGCTAAAAGTTTAACAGATGCTGCTCAACAAGCAGTTAAGGCGGCGGGGTAATTATCAATGGCTATTTTATTAAATAAAGATACGAAAGTAATCTGTCAGGGTTTTACAGGTTCTCAAGGCACGTTCCATTCAGAGCAAGCGATTGAATACGGCACGAAAATGGTAGGCGGCGTAACACCTGGGAAAGGTGGCACTGAGCATTTAGGACTGCCTGTATTTAACACCGTTGATGAAGCAGTTGCAGCGACTGGAGCAACGGCGTCGGTTATTTATGTACCAGCTGCATTTTGTAAAGACTCAATTCTAGAAGCGGCGAATGCGGGTTTGGAATTGGTCATTGCGATCACAGAAGGCATTCCAACATTGGATATGCTTGAGTGTAAAGTGAAGTGTGACGAGTTAGGCGTGCGTTTGATTGGTCCTAACTGCCCAGGTGTGATCACACCGGGAGAGTCTAAAATCGGCATTATGCCGGGTCACATTCACTTGCCAGGTAAAGTGGGTATCGTGTCTCGTTCAGGTACATTAACGTATGAAGCGGTTAAGCAAACAACGGATTATGGCTTCGGTCAGTCTACGTGTGTGGGCATCGGCGGTGATCCGATTCCTGGCTCTAACTTCATCGACATTTTGGAAATGTTCCAAAA
>JBCDEX010000107.1:0-5925 GCA_039178995.1 Pseudomonadota bacterium
GCGAAATAGCCCCTATACCGAAGGGACTAAGACACGTAAAATAACGCTTTTTTTACAATTATAAAGACTTACAACCATGCGCAGCTCTCAACTCCTACTCAGTACCCTTCGAGAAACCCCGTCCGACGCGGAAGTCATCAGTCATCAATTGATGCTCAGAGCGGGCATGATTCGTAGGCTGTCTAACGGTTTATACTCCTGGTTGCCAGTGGGATTACGCGTCTTGCGCAAAATCGAAGCCATTATTCGCGAGGAAATGAACCAAAGCGGCGCCATGGAAGTGCTCATGCCCGTCACTCAACCCGCTAATTTGTGGTCTGAATCAGGGCGCTGGGAACAATACGGCCCTGAATTACTGCGCATTGTCGATCGACACAATCGAGACTATTGTCTGGGCCCAACGCACGAAGAGGTTGTCACCGATTTGATGCGTAACGAACTCTCAAGTTACAAGCAGTTACCCGTTAACTTATACCAAATACAGACCAAGTTTCGCGATGAAATTCGTCCTCGCTTTGGGGTGATGCGATCTCGCGAATTCATCATGAAGGATTCGTATTCCTTTCACCTAGACGAGGCCTGTTTGGCCAATACGTATCAAACCATGTACGACACGTACACACGTATTTTCACGCGTTTAGGTTTGAACTTCAGAGCAGTCAACGCCGACACCGGCAGCATTGGTGGCAACGCATCTCATGAATTTCATGTGCTCGCAGATTCCGGTGAAGATGCCATCGCGTTCTCCGATACCAGTAATTTTTCAGCCAATGTCGAGCTCGCCGCGTCGGTTAACATCCCAAGCACCGCCCCCGGTGAGTTAAAACCACTCACGCACGTCGACACACCCAATGTAAAAACCATTGATGAGCTGAGTCAATTTTTGAACATATCTGCAGCAAACTGCCTGAAAACATTATTGGTAGAAGGCACGGATCAAACAACCGAACAGCCCATCGTCGTTGCGCTGGTTCTCAGAGGCGATCACACGTTAAACGAAATCAAAGCGGAAAAATTGCCCTACGTTAACGCACCACTGACGTTTGTATCCGAAGAACACATCGACGCCTTAAACACCAAAGCTGGATTTGTTGGCCCGATCAATTTATCCGGCGTGACCATCATTTCCGATTACGCTGCCGCCAATGCGCACAACTTTGTGTGCGGGGCAAACACCGTTGATCAGCACGTATCGGGCGTCAATTGGGGACGTGATTGCAAGCATCACGACATCGCCGATTTAAGAAATGTGGTCGAAGGCGACCCAAGCCCAGATGGCAAAGGAACATTGACCATCAAACGCGGCATTGAAGTCGGTCATATTTTCCAACTCGGCGATAAATACAGCCGTGCCATGAACTTACAGGTACTCACTGAAAACCAAAGCAAAGAAACCCTCACTATGGGGTGTTACGGCATTGGCGTGACGCGTGTGGTCGCCGCTGCGATCGAACAAAATCACGATGAACATGGCATTAAATGGCCTGAAAACATCGCGCCGTTTACCGTCGCGTTGATTCCCATCAACTTGCACAAGTCCGATGAGGTGAAAAACGCCTGTGAGGCCTTGTACGAGCAATTGAACCAAGCCAACATCGACACCTTATTCTTTGACGAACCCAAGCTGCGTTTGGGTGCGACTCTGGCCAATGCGGAGTTAATCGGTGTTCCTTATCAGCTTGTCATTGGTGGAAAAGGACTAGAAAAAGGTGAAATCGAGCTGAAAATACGACGTTCATCCGAGACGGTCATGCTCAGTACAGACAACCTATTCGACGGATTGATGTCACATATTACCCCTCAATGAGCTTATGTTAGATGACAACAACACATCAAACGCCCTAACCATCTGTGTTCGCGCAGACATTTATAGCGTTTGCACTCATACGGCCGCATTGCGTATAATTGGGCATGTAAGACACACCCTAAAAGACACAAATAACATCGTTACCGCTGTATGAATGCTTCCACATTACGCTGCCCTTCTCGACTACTCATCATATTACTGCTGAGCTTAAGCAATGCGCTATTGAGTGTCTCAACACACGCCTACGACGATCAATTACAGATCGTATACGACAACGGCATTTCAACACCTTTGTATCCATACGATGATGCGGTATCAGCAGCCAACGCCACACACCACAACCCAGACGTCATCCAGCAACAAATTGAAGACGTTCATGCTGGTTTGCCGCGAGAAGAGTATCCCATTTCAAACGGCATCTCGAGCACGCTCAGTTCAGAAATCATTGAATCGGTTGATGACCAACCCCAAGTCGACGAAGTCATTGCACCGCCCAGCGGACACACCACCATGCTCTCGTCGCAACGTTATCGCGACAAATGGTCACGCATTACGCAAGCTCAAGAAGACAAGTCCACGCGATGGATTCGCAATAAGCGTCAGCGAGAAAATGCAGAACACATCAAAGACATGCAACAGCGTGACATCACTGCGAGCCATACCCGCCAACTTCTCAAACGCTATCGTCGCATCCAGCGTGATCGTCGACGCGCCAGTGTGTCAGCCGTCAAACCGCCCAAGCGTATAGCTCGCAAAGGCGCGAAAGGAAAAATTTATCAGAACGTGACTGCGCCCAATCATTACTTTGCCAACACGCCTGCGAAAAATGTCTGGGTTAATCGCATGATGCCTCGTTTGATGAAGCGCATGCCCGACCCATACAGTCGTAAGCTAATGCTTGAACAAGTGCACCAACAATCGTATCGACACGGTTTAAATCCGAATCTCATTTTGGCGTTGATTCAAATCGAAAGTAATTTCAAACCCAAGGTCAACTCGTACGTTGGGGCACAAGGCTTGATGCAAATCATGCCGTTCTGGAAAAAAGAAATCGGGCGTACCAGTGATAATTTGCACGACATCAAAGTAAATATTCACTATGGCTGCCGTATTTTGAAACATTATTTAAACATTGAAAAAGGTCGCCTAGTCCCTGCTTTGGCTCGTTACAACGGCAGTTATGGACGCATGAAATATCCGAACAAAGTGATTGGCGCGTGGATGAGTAACTGGAAAAACAGCTAACTCAAGAACACACCGTTAACGCATCGAACCGTTCATCACAGAGCGTCATCGAACCACAAAAAAAGCCGTACACACTCTATACTATACGGCTTTTTTGATTGATCATTGCGTCAATTTAACTCTATGCGTCTTCAGGAAAATAACGGCTGATCGTGTCAACAACACACGCTGGGCGCTCAGAATCTTCAATTTCAACCGTCAATCGACTCACCACTTGAATGCCACCTTTGACTTCTTCCGCTGAAATAATCTGTGCCGAACCACGCACACGTGAGTTCACCGGCACCGGTGCTGGAAAACGCACTTTATCGGTGCCGTAATTAACGCCCATAGAGATCTTTTTCACTTCGTAAATCTCCCACATAAACGCGCTGACCAACGACATGGTCAAATAACCATGTGCAATGGTGCCGCCGAACGGGCCGTCTTTTGCCTTCTCTGGATCCACGTGAATCCACTGATGATCATTGGTCGCGTCGGCAAACTGGTTGATGCGTTCTTGATCAATCACCATCCATTCAGACACACCTAAGTGCTCGCCTTCTAAGTCATAAAAATCATTCGGATGTTCTATTACGCGTTTCATACGATACCTCTGTTATTAGATTGTAGTTAATAAGTAAAACCGCTATCCCTTGTTCGTTTCGAATACAAACAACACGCTTACGCCGCAGATTTTGGTTTCTTTTTTCGATACGACATCGCCGCCAAAAGCGACAACAAAAACAACGCACTGGTTAACGCCACTTCAAGATAAATTGGCCAACCATAGCCTGAAAATAAATTGGCCGCTGCCACACAAAACAGCATCATGGAAATGTAATTGATCCAAATAAATCCACGATATTGGTTTTTAAACGCAAACAACGCACACATCACGACGGGAATTACATGCAATCCAAAAATCACGCCATTGGCTTGCTTACCACCCAACGGATGCCACAACATCATCTCTGCGTACAGCACGATCAATAGCGCCAAACACACTAAAATTTGTACGTTTTTTCTTTGAAACACAGACTGTGTTAAAACCGGTTCGGACATGGAGTACTCGCTGTCAAATAGTAAAAAATAAATAGGGAACGGTCGTGACAACAATTAACCCGCCAACTTGTTGGCCGTTTCCGCCACGCGCTGACCCAGCGCCACGCACAATGCACGTTCATCTGATGTCAACTGACCCGCTGCCTCTTTGTGCGCCCAATGCGTTGCTCCGTATGGAGCGCCACCCGAGCGCGTGCTGTGCAAGGCCGCCTCGCTGTAAGGAATGCCCACCATCATCATGCCCATGTGCATTAATGGCAGCATCATCGACAACAAGGTGCTTTCTTGTCCACCGTGCAGCGACGAACTCGAGGTAAACACCCCCGCAGGTTTGCCAATCAAATCGCCGTTTAACCACAACTCAGAGCACCCATCAATGAAGTGCTTCATGGGAGCCGCCATGTTGCCAAAGCGTGTCGGACTGCCCAACAACAACCCTTTGCAGTGACGCACGTCTTCCACGCTGCAATACAGCGCGCCCTCATCAGGAATGGCGTTTTCGGTCTGTTCAGTATTCGATGACACCGATGGCACCCGTCGAATGCGCGCTTGCATGCCCGTCTTTTCCACGCCGGTTGCCAGCGCATTCGCTAACTGCTCCGTCGCACCATAACGACTGTAATACAAGATAAGAACGTAATCGTCCGATGACTGTGAACTCATGACGTCGATCCTTTGTTAATCAATTAGTGGTACAATTTACAACAGTGCCTGTACGTTTTCAGGTGGACGTCCAAGCACCGCTTGGTCACCCTTGACGACAATCGGGCGTTCAATCAGCTTTGGGTTCGTCAGCATCGCATCCATCAACGCAGCGTCGCTTAATGAGTCGTCTTTTAATCCCAACTCTTTGTACACTGCCTCGCCTTTTCTCATCAACTCACGAGGCGTCAAACCCAGCTTCTTCAATAATTGTTTCAACGTGGCTTTTGAGATCGGGTCGTCTAAATATAACACTGTCTCAACGGACGCACCTGCGTCTTCAATCAACGCCAACGTTTGACGTGACTTTGAACAACGTGGGTTATGGTAAATGGTCAAGTTACTCATCAAAATCACCTATAAAATTTGAATCATTTGCGCACAAAATCGTCCACTCAACGCGTAATTTTATGTACAATCAAAACACGGATTATACGCGACTTAACCCAATGATGGACAGCCATCGCACGGATTTCGCGTTTAAATTCTGTTCACTTGTACTGTTCTCACATCAAGAGCACACAGCAGAAGAGAGAGTCATGCACGCCTCGTCATCTCAACGACATCACACCCGCCCATACCGACTGCTCGGCGTATTGCTGCTGCTTACATACAGTCTGATGGGATGCAGCAAGTCATCTACCCACACCTCATCCGGCGCGCTCAACACCATCAATGCCGACACCCTGTCATTCAAACAGCTTAAGAACGATTGGCTGGTGATTAACTACTGGGCGGCGTGGTGCGGTCCCTGCCGCGATGAAATTCCCGAGCTCAACGACTTAGCCGCTCAGCATACAGACATCCGCGTCATCGGTGTCAATTATGACACCTTGACCCATGAGGCTTTGGCCCGGGACACCAACGCGTTAAACATTCAATTTCCTGTGCTCATTCAAGATCCCAGTACACGCTTTCAGTTTGATCGCCCCTCGGTGCTGCCTGCGACCTACATTTTTTCGCCTCAGCTGAATTTAATCAAGGTACTAAATGGACCACAAACCAAAGACACCATTTTGAGCGTCATTCGCTCGGCCACCCCAAAGGATGCTAAATGAGCAACACAAGACGGATCTTTTTAATTCGACATGGACAAGCCTCTTGGGGCAAGCGCAATTACGACCAGC
>JBCDEX010000108.1:0-5913 GCA_039178995.1 Pseudomonadota bacterium
ATTGGGGGTTCTTAAATCCGCTGACTCGAGCATGGCCGGCCAAAAGAGGGCGTGAAAGTTAATGATGTCTTTGCCGATAAAATGATACAGCTCTGCCGTCGATTCTCGACTCCAGTAATCCTCGAAGTTCAATCCATCGGTGCGGTCACATAGGTTTTTGAAGCTGGCCATGTAGCCAATGGGCGCATCGAGCCAAACATAGAAGTACTTGCCGGGCGCGTCTGGAATTTCAAAGCCGAAATAGGGCGCGTCACGGCTGATGTCCCAGTCATGCAGTCCTTGCTCTAGCCATTCTTTCAGTTTATTGGACACCGATTGTTGAAGGTGTTGTCCGTCTTGTGTCCATTGGGTCAAAAACTCGGTGAATTCAGACAGCGCAAAGAAGTAATGCGTTGACTGTTTCAGTTCAGGGGTCGCGCCTGTGTAAACTGAGTAAGGCTTAATGAGCTCGCTTGCGTTGTAGGTGCTGCCACATGCATCGCAATTGTCGCCGTATTGATCGGGCGCTTTGCAATTGGGGCAACAGCCTTTGACAAATCGATCGGCTAGAAACAAGCCTTTTTCAGTGTCGTAGAGTTGATCGATGTCTTTTTTAACGATGTGTTGATTGTCTCGGAGCTTTAAATAGATTGCTTTGGACAGTTCATGGTTTTCGTTACTGTGCGTACTGTGAAAGTTGTCGAAGCTGATGTTAAAACCGGCAAAGTCACGTTCGTGCTCTTCTTTGATGGCCGCAATTTGCGCTTCCGCGGTGCGGTTGTTTTCTTCGGCCTTAAGCATGATGGCTGTGCCATGAGCATCGTCTGCACAGATATAGTGGCAGTCATGCCCTTGTAATCGTTGGAAGCGCACCCAAATGTCCGTTTGAATGGTCTCGAGTAAATGGCCTAAATGCAGAGAACCGTTGGCGTAAGGTAGGGCGCTGGTGACCAGTATTTTTCTTGGTATGGTATTGGAGCGGGTGCTGGATGTCATGAATTCAAACTCATCAGTGTGGTTGCGTTGACTGTTGTATAAGCCGGTTGGCTCTGATCCAATCGTGTGTTTATGGTGGTGTTTTAAAGGCTGATATCATACACTATTGTGCGCATTAAGGCGCGCCAGATTTCATCCGAAGTGCCTTACAGTACGGTGCTTAATACGTCACGAACAGAGTGCGTACAGGTGCTGATTTTCTATGAACAGGAAGCTTTATTATATGAATTATTTGAATGTCACCAAAACATTGCAGGTGTTGTCGCTGTGTTTGATGGGTGTATTAGGTACGCAGATGGCTCACGCGATTAACGTGCTGGATAACCAACCTAAAGCCGATGCAGCGTGCCCCATCGAAGATGTCTCTCACACTGAACACTCTCAAACGGGTGAGATAACGGTGCGTAATTACGGTTGCAACGACAACAATCGCAATGTGGTGTGGAGTGTGTCAGTGCCTAAAGTGTGTGAGCAAGAAGCGTGTGGCTTGATCATCGATATTCACGGCGCGGGCATGAACGCCCATATGCAAAACGCAGGCTCCAAGCTTCGTCATTACGGACAAATCGCGAAAACACGCGGCGCGAAAGTTGCGTACATCGTGGCGCAACCGAACTTCACAGACTTTTTTGATGTGCATGTTGGGTTTGATTTATCCTCGGTACTTGGCAATGCATACATCAACGAACTTCCAGGCATGGAGCGCTTCGTTGACGACATCAAATCATCGTTTGATATCGATCCGAATCATATCCACATGTATGGTTTTTCAAGAGGCACGCACACCACGAATGTGTTTTATTGCGATGAGGAAAAACAGTCTCAATACGCCAGTTTTGTGATGCACGGAGAAAAACTGACGTGCGATGTGCAAGACAATAAGCCATTGCTGATGATTAATGGTATTTTTGACTTTTTCACGCCAAACCAACAGGCGCGAGTCAATTCACGCATTATGGCGTCATTGCGTGATCAAGGCTATCAAGAAAGCGTGGTGCTCAGCGAGCGCAATTGGCGCAATAAAAAACTCACATTTGTGCGTGATGGCTGGTTCTTTAAAATTGTGTTTGCAGGGCAACATGAACACCGACGTTTTTTACAGGGTGATGCCAAATGGTTCGAGAGCATTGAGCACAGCGGTGCGAGTTTGCCGTTGGCTGGGCATTGCTTGCCGGTGGCCTCAAAGGCAGGGTTTTTGACGTGTCGTTCCACCTTTGATGTGGGTGCAAAAATTATTGATTTCTTTATCGCTCATCCGAAACACTGATGCATTCAGTTGGCTTGTTTAGGAGAGAATGCACGGCTTCTTAATAGTCGATAAACGGCATTCCGTGATAAACTTCGTGTTCAATATACAGTGAGGTCCTCAAGGCAATGCAAGAGCCGTCCAATCAGTCCAAACAAGGGGCTGGCGCAGTCAAACCAAAAATACGAGTGCCCGGTGTACGCCATCTAATTGCTGTTGCATCTGGTAAAGGTGGTGTGGGCAAATCAACCACGACGGCTAACTTAGCGCTGGCGCTAAAAGCGCAAGGACTTCGCGTGGGCGTACTGGACGCGGACATCTATGGCCCCAGTCAACCGTTAATTCTTGGTGTCCCTGAAAATACAAAGCCTGACACCCACGAGAACAAATATTTTATTCCTGTAGAAGCGCATGGGTTGCAGCTGATGTCGATGGGCTTTTTGTCCGATCCTGCAACGCCGGTGGTGTGGCGTGGACCAATGATTGCCAGTGCCCTGAGTCAATTCTTAAACCAAACGCGCTGGAATGATTTGGATTGTTTGTTGGTTGATATGCCGCCGGGTACCGGTGACATTCAACTCACCCTGACGCAAAAATTCCAACTGAGCGGACACATTGTGGTCACAACACCACAGGATATTGCGCTGTTGGATGTGAGCAAAGCCATTGAGATGTTTGATAAAATGAAGGTGCATTGTTTCGGAATTGTTGAAAATATGTCAACGCATACCTGCAGTGCTTGCGGCCATGAAGAGGCCATTTTTGGTGAGTTAGGAGGTCAAGCCCTGGCCAAAGAGCGAGACATTGAGTTGCTCGGTGCGTTGCCGTTGTCATTGAGCGTGCGTCAGCAAAGTGATGCAGGTGAGCCCATCGTTGTGGCTCAGCCTGAGTCATTAGAATCGGTGCGTTACATAGAGATGGCGGCTAAACTGAATGATAAATTGAAGGCGCTGCCTCAAGATGCAGAGCACAATAATGTGATTGTTAAACTGTAATGATTAGAACAAAAAGAAGAGGGAAATTAAGGTGTCGATAAAGTCGGATCGTTGGATCAGAGAAATGTCTCAAACACAGCAAATGATTGCACCATTTGAAGCAGGTCAAGTGCGTTATTCGGATGAGTCTCAAGCCAGCCGAATCGTTTCCTATGGTACGTCAAGCTATGGATACGATGTACGTTGTGCGGACGAATTTAAAATCTTCACCAATTTAAATTCGAGTGTGGTTGATCCTAAAAACTTTGATGAAAACAGTTTTGTCGATGTGAAGAGCGATTGTTGCATTATTCCTCCAAATTCATTCGCACTGGCTCGAACCGTGGAGTACTTTAAAATTCCTCGAAATGTTTTGACGGTGTGTTTAGGGAAATCCACTTACGCTCGCTGTGGCATCATCGTTAATGTGACCCCATTGGAGCCGGAATGGGAAGGGCACGTGACGCTGGAATTTTCAAACACCACCACATTGCCTGCGAAGATTTATGCGAATGAAGGCGTGGCGCAGATGCTGTTCTTTGAATCCGATGAAGTGTGTGAAACATCGTATAAAGACCGTGGCGGGAAGTATCAAGGTCAAGTAGGTGTGACGCTGCCAAAAACTTAATCAAATCATCGTGCGCAATTAGGAAAGTTGTATGTTGTCTCAGTTGTTCCTCTCGTTGATCTCATTGCCGTTTAACAAAGCACCGTCGCCAGATGAAATGTTTGATGAGTATCAGCGTGCATATTGCGTTTGGCCTCATCGTTCCGACTTTAATCTTCATTTGAATAACGCCAAATATTTGAGCATCATGGAACACTCGCGGTGGTGTGTTTTTCGTAAACGGGGTTGGTTTAAGTCATTATTTAAAGCACGATTTGCGTTTGTTGTCGCGGCGTATGAAATTGCTTACATACGAGAGCTTCCGACGTTTAGTCGATTTACGGTGACCACGAAGATGTTGGGGTGGGATGAGAAATACTTATACGTTGAGCATAAGTTCATCAAAAAAGGTGTGGTGTGCTGTCACGGGTTGTTAAAAGTAGCGGCTGTAAACAGCGGTCGTTTGGTGAGTTCGCGAGACGTGTGTGAGGTCTTGGGGGTGTCTTTTGACGGCTCTCCGGATATGGCGTTTATTGCACCGTGGAAAGAACTTTCGGAAGAAAAACGTCGTCTGTTAGACGTTGCTAGAAACCTCTAAATGGTTGCGTTGAATGGTAGCCTAAACGAGTTAATTGACAAAATGGATGAGTAAAAATGAGCGATGACCATAAAATCAAAATGCAAGAAACGCAGAGGAAAATGCGTTTGGCTCAAAAAGAAAAAGTACATAAGCGCGGTGTTGTGATTGTTGTGACAGGCAATGGCAAAGGAAAGTCGACGTCTGGGTTTGGTACGGTTTTACGTGCGATGGGGCACGGATTTAACGTAGGTGTGATTCAATTTATTAAAGGAAAATGGAAAACAGGCGAAAGTAGGTTTTTTGCGGAGTATCAAGGTGATTCAGTGTATTATTATGCCATGGAGACGGGTTTCACGTGGAATACGCAAGATCGTGAAGGCGATATTCTGCACGCAGAGAAAACATGGGAACATGCAGAAAAGTGCTTACAAGATGACAGATTAAAAGTCGTTATGATTGATGAATTAACCTATATGATTAATTATGGGTATTTGGATAAGAACGTCATTGTATCGGCCATCAAAGCACGACCTAAAGATCAAACGGTAATCATTACCGGACGCGACGCCTGTGAGACGTTAAAAGAATTGTCGGATACGTTCAGTGAAGTGATGGAAGTTAAACACGCGTATCAAGAGGGCATCCGAGCGCAAAAAGGTGTCGACTTTTAATCGTTTTCTTTCAGGAATTCGATTAGCAACCTAAATCTAAACACCAAATCAAAAAAACTGCATTGAGGGGAAGTCGATGCAGATCTTTGTGCATAGCTGAGGAGTTAATTCATGGAAAGCGTCTTGAGATTTATTTCGTAACGACCTTTTTTGTCTTTCTTGCGAAGTTTCACCAAAATGTGATCGTGTTCGTTGGCAAGCCAAACTGTTTGGCTTTTAGAGTCATCTTTGTATATACGTTTGACTGGAGTGGTTTTAAATTTTCCAGCGGGTGTATCGATGATTTATTCTTTCAATACCTTAAAACGATACGTTTCTAACTTTCCTCGATTGTATAATTTAAGCGCAATGTTTTTCTTGCCTGCTTTTACGTGCTGGCGTAACAGCACTTGATAGCTGATTCGATCGGCAACAGATGAGCTGGTCAACTCTGTACTTTTCTTTTTCGAGCTGTTGTAAGCGATTTTCTTTTTCCAATCAAAGCTCACATTTTCTTTGCGTTTAATTGGACCATATTTGGTAACGTATTTGTAGTGCGATGGCTGAATCGTTTTGTTGCCCGGCGACAAGTAAAACTGACTCGATTCAGACAAACTGGCCACTGAATTTTTGGCGACATTAGACACGCTATAGGTATTGCTGCCTGTTTTTTTGAGCGTGCGTTTTAAGATGATGTTCATCCCCTTATAAACACCTTGGTATTGTGCTGTATAAGATTTAGGCGCATTATTTGCCAACGCAACTGAAGACAGCGTGGCCAAACCAATCAATGCCAGGCTAGCGCCCAACTTGGATGTGCGAGCTTGGAATTTGGACTGCAATGAGCGAGACTCATGACGGCCATTGATACCGTTATTACG
>JBCDEX010000109.1:0-5907 GCA_039178995.1 Pseudomonadota bacterium
CAACAATCAAGGGCAAGTGGCGGTTGTTGAAACCAAAGGCAATTCGTACGCGCACGTGGTACTTCGCGGTGGAAACAAAGGTCCTAATTACAATGCCGGCATCGCTTAACTTGCTCTCGCATTCAGCGACATGCTCAGCACTGTAATTAGGACCTTTGTTTCCACCGCGAAGTACCACGTGCGCGTACGAATTGCCTTTGGTTTCAACAACCGCCACTTGCCCTTGATTGTTGATGCCAAGGAATGAGTGCGAATGTGCGACCGATTTCAATGCGTTCATGGCGACTTCAAGATTTCCGTCGGTGCCATTTTTAAACCCAACCGCCGATGACAAGCCACTCGCCATTTCTCGGTGCGTTTGAGACTCTGTGGTTCGAGCGCCGATGGCTGACCACGAGATCAAGTCTTGTAGATACTGCGGTGAAATGGGATCCAGCGCCTCGGTTGAGGTCGGCATGCCCATGCTGGTGATGTCTAAGAGTAATTTTCGCCCAATGTGTAAACCTTCCTCGATTTGGAACGTTCCGTTAATGTGAGGGTCGTTGATGAGTCCTTTCCAACCAACCGTTGTGCGTGGTTTTTCAAAATACACACGCATGATCAGAACCAAGGTGTCGCTGACTTCTTCGGCCAATTTTTTCAGGCGCTGTGCATAATCAATCGCGGCTTTGGTGTCGTGTATTGAGCAAGGGCCGACAATTAAAAACAAACGATGATCTTTCTTGTCGAGGATGTTTTCAATCACTTGACGACTGTCATTCACCGTTTTGATGGAGGCTTCTGAGCTGGGTAATTTCTGTTTCAATTGCTCAGGGGTGATCAAAATGGATTGAGACTCAATGTTTAAGTTTTCGGTTGGATTTTTCATAAATTAGACTTTAATAGAGTTGGCGTTAATTAGAGTGTTCAGGATGTGATTAATGCGATGATTAATTGCGTACTGAACGACGGCTTGAAAATACGCTGTGTAATGTTCTTATAATAGCAATGAATCCTTTAAAGCTAAAGGCATACGGGGTGATTATTTGCCACCGCGCTTACTTTTTGGCGATTAAGATGGCGCGCTTGGGTGCTGGGTAACCTTCGATGGTAAGGTCGTGTGATTGAGGGTCTAAAAAATCACGCAAGGAACGAAAGTGCATCCATTCGGTTGAGCGTTGTTCGTCAAGGCGAGTGGTGTTGACGTCGACCACGCGAATGCCTTTCCAACCGCCTTTGTGCAGCCAATCTTCCAGTGTGTCGCAGCTCGGTAAAAACCACACATTGCGCATGCAGGCGTATCGATCGGTGGGCACCAATACGGTATGTTTAGGGCCATCCACGACCAGTGTTTCTAAGATCAGTTCGCCACCGGGTTTGAGAAATTGTGTCAGCTGATCGAGATGATCAAACGGAGACTTCCGATGGTATAACACGCCCATTGAAAAGACGCTGTCAAAACATTCCATTTTAGGTGGCATTTCTTCCGCGCGTAGGGGAAGAAAGTGCATGTTGTTGGATGCGTGCGCATGATACTTTTTCAACGACAGGTACTGAATGAAAAATTTTGCGGCAGGGTCGATGCCGATGACGCAGCGTGCGCCTGTGGCACTCATTCTTAAACTGTGATAGCCGCTGCCACAACCCACATCGAGCACGTATTTATCACGCAAATCGGATATGTGTGGCGCTAAGCGTTGCCACTTCCAATCAGAGCGCCATTCGCAATCAATGTCGATCCCAAATAATGAATAGGGGCCTTTTCGCCAAGGGTGTAATTTGAGAAGCTGTTCTTTGAGCTGTGCCCGCTGCGTATTGCTGATGTCATCGTGAGCGCCAATGAGCAGTTGATCTGTACTGAGATCAATATCAGATGCTGTCAATGAGGGCAGTTGTTCATAACATGCCATCCACTCATCCCAGTCACCGTGTTTTTGGAAGGCTTCAAAGCTGATGTTAATGGCGTTTTCAAATTGCGGTAAAAAAGGCGCTAAATGTGTCTTTTCAATGTGTGCGTAAAAGTCGTCGAAATAATGAAGCATGCGAATTACTTAATGGCTAACAAAGAAACAAAATTAAAACACTGAACACACAACAACACGTCGGAAAAACCACAGGCTAATAATCGCTGTGTGTGTGTTTCAATGGATTCTGGAATGAGAATGTTCTCTAACGATTCTCGTTTTTGAGCGATTTCCAATGCGGAATATCCATTTAACCGTTTGAACTGATGGTGCAGGTCGATGATGTCGCGGTCGTGAGTCGATGAGTCGAGCTGAATTTTTTCAGACAACACCAGCACGCCACCATCGCATGTCGCGTCTGCAATTCGTGTTAACAAGTTCATGCGCTCCTCAATGGGAATGAACTGCAAGGTGAAATTGAGTACGCTAATGGAGGCGTTGTTGATTGGATGCTGAAGGATGTCGTCGTGGATGATGCTGACGGGCGTGCTCGCATCATCCAATGCGATGTTTTTTTTGCATTGCTCGATCATCGGGGCGGAGTTATCAATGCCGATGATCTGACAATTTTTGGCGCTTAAATGGCGACGAATGGCCAGCGTGGAAGCACCAAGTGAACAGCCTAAATCGTAGCAATTGGTGTTGTCTTGTGCGTAACGTGAACTGATGACGCCCAGAAGAGACAGGATCAATGAATATCCCGGCACGGAGCGTGTGATCATGTCTTTGAACACCTCAACCACGGGTTCGTCAAACGAAAATCCAGCGACGTCATTGAGTGACTCACGATAGAGTGTGTCTTTGCCGTCACTCATGATGAATCGGTTTGATCCGTCGTCATTGGATTAACCCATGAAAAGACCGGTGCGTAATGAGCCCAGTCAATTTTCATCAGTGTGACCTGAACGCGCTCGCCTAAAACAAGCGCAGACGTATCGTTTTTGTAGACTTTTTTACTACCGTTGAATTTGTACTCTTTGAATGTGCGCATGTCCAAATTGCCTGAGATACCATAGTCATCGAGTGTCACAACAATGTGCGTGCCGTGCATTTGTGTGATGTGTGCGTTAAACGGGGTGTTTTTCAATGTGTTTAACTTGTTGCAAATCAACCAATCTTTGAGCTGACGTTGAGCGTAGCGATTGCGCTGTACGTTGTCGTTCAGTTGCGCGATTTGAGTTTCGGTAATGACGCTTGGTTTTTTCTTATTCAATAGAGCTTTGATGGTACGATGAATTAAAAAATCTTGATAGCGACGCAGCGGAGATGTGAAGTAGACGTAGTGTTTCACGCCCAATCCAAAATGCGCTGAAGGTGTGTGCTTTAATTCGCTTCGCTCAAGAAATCCTTTCAAAATTAACAGCAGTGAGGCTTCACTGGTTTCATCGTCTACTTCTTTGTGGGTGGATTGTGCGTGTTGCATTAAGGCTTGGTAATTAGTGAGCTGTGATAGATCACTGTCTGCAAATTCAGGTGCTCTAGAGGTAAGCAGTTGTTTGATCAGTGTGAGCTGAGTTTCCTTGAATCCAATGTGGGTATTGAATACGCTGTGCTGCTCTTGGTTTAGGAGCCACTGAGCAACGTGTTCATTGGCGCTGATCATGATGTGTTCGATCAACTTGTGCGCCGCGTTATTGACGAATGGCTCTACGTGCTCAATTTCATATTGATCGTTGATGATGATGTTGATGTCTGTGCTGCGGTTGTTAATAGAGCGTGCTTCGTGCTTTTGTTGCAAGCAGATTGATACTGCATGAAGCTGTTTCAATTGTTCAATGATGGAGTCTTCCAGTGAGTCGTCGTCTTGCGTTGTTTTGTCCAACACGTCCGCAACTTGGTTGTAAGTGAGTTTCGCTCTGGAACGAATTTTCGCCTCATATAATTGCGTTTTTTCGATGCTCGCATCAGTCAGAACGTCCATTTCGCAGATGATGCATAAACGGACTTCGTTGTACTGTAGTGAGGCCAAATCGGAGGACACAAAGTGAGGCAGCATAGGCAGCTTACATTTGGGTAAATACACGCTGCTCCCGAGAGAGCGTGCGTGTTTTTCAATAATGTCATCGTGCCCAATGAGTTCGCATGGATCGGCAATGGCAACGTACAATTTCCAGCCAGAGTCGGTGGGAGTGACAAACAAGGCGTCGTCAATATCCTGAGTGTAATCGCCGTCAATGCTGATGAAATCGAGCTGAGTTAAGTCTTGGCGATTTGAGTTGTTGGTGGCTTCGGTGTAACGGGCGAGAATCGCGTCTTTTTCAGTCAAGAAATCGTTACTTGTATCGAATTGATATTTTTTCAATACATAAGCCAGAGGCAGAGGATGTTCTTTGTCGTCAATGACCTCAAGAATTTTGACTTGTGACTTACCTTCTTTAAAGGGGTGTTTGATGATTTTCGCAACAACGTAATCGCCTTGCTTGCAGTCCCCTCGAAACGGTGGAGGAATGAACAAGTTGTTGTGAATGCCGGTAACGTCGGCATCAAGAAAGTAATGCTCTTTGCGCACAATGATTCGCCCGACTACTGTGGTTAATTTGCTGTTGATAATGCGTGCAATGCGTGCGTAAGGACGTTTCTTTGCTTCTGTGATGATCTCAACTTCAACCACATCATCAGGATATACGCGTTGCATTTGATCTGCGGGAATGAGCACGTCAGGTCCGTCTTTAAAGCACGCGAACCCATATTTATAGCGAGTGCCACGAACCGTTGCTGTGCGTAAATTTGAACCTGAGGTGTTTTTAGACGATGCCTCCTTTGATGTGTTTTTAGTAGAGGAGCGTTTTGCGTTGCGTTGTTTTTTTGGTTTTGATGAGGTGTTTTTTTGCGTGCCGCGAAGCTCTGTCTTTAAAGATTGAAGCTGTTTGAGTGTGTCTTTGTTAAGCATTAAAATATGTCGCTGTAAATTTAAACATTACTATGAATGTCAAGAGATTAAGATAGAGCGCGTCTAATTAAATGCATTAAACGACCTACGCTGAGCATGAACGTGTAGGCGGTTTGACGGCTCTTCAATGTGGTGCGTTTTAAGTATCACACTGATTATAAGTGTTGTAGGATGAGTAAGCCAGTGAATTAGTGTGTTTTGCACGCTGCGAATGGTTTAAATGAACACGCTGTTGAATGGGTGTTCGATTGGTGTTTAGTTGGTTGTTATGGAGTCTTGGTTGTCCATACAGTATGCTCTAGGAGGGCAGCGCATGTCAGATGATGACGTTTCCTTTGATGAACTGTTTCCAGGCGTGACACCGTTAACAGGTGCAAACAAAGCGTCACAACGTGTCTCGTTAGCTGCTGGTTCAAACACTGGCGATCAAGCACGGTTCCAAATTCGTCGAGAAGGCGCTGAGACATTTCAAGTGCCGCCAGATGACAGTCAATCGATGTTGCCAGCGGAGGCTGAAATGGGGCTCAGCTGTTTGTCGTATCGCATGCCAGGCATTCAATTGAAACGGTTTAAGCGCTTAAAGACAGGCAAGCTGCCGGTGCAAGATCGCTTGGATTTGCATGGCATGACGGTGCCTCAAGCCACGCGTACACTGGATGCGTTCATTGCCAGCGCTCAAGATCAAGGACTTTCTCAGGTGCTGATCATTCACGGGAAAGGGCACCACAATCCGTCGAATGAAGCCGTATTGAAAACGCATACAGCCAATTACTTGCTTCAATTGCCTGCGGTTCTTGCGTATCATAGCGCTTTGCAGAAAGACGGAGGATTGGGTGCATTGTATGTCTTGTTACGCAAAGTGGTTGCGTAAGTCGAATGATGAATCCATGTCGCGTGCCAATTGAATGAACGCTTTGGTCATCGCCACTTCGGCAAAGCCGCGATCACGCGGGGTGCGAATGACCGACAAACTGATGCGCATTTTGTCGGACATTCGCACCCCGCGTGATCGCGGCTTTGCCGAAGTGGCGATGACCAAAGCGTTCATTCAATTGGCACGCGACATGCAATCCG
>JBCDEX010000110.1:0-5867 GCA_039178995.1 Pseudomonadota bacterium
CGTTAACAGTCATATCGTTTACTTAGTTGTGCGTTAACGTTTATTAGCAACCAATAAGAAATAGAAATAAGAAAAGACAGGAAATGTTCTATGAAACAAATACTTACTGCCATAACCATTGCCGTATTTAGCGTGGCTGCGTGGTCGGAATCTGCGATTTTGAAGAAGGATTACCCATCGCGCTATGTTGTTAAAAAAGGCGACACTCTATGGGACATCTCTGGCAAGTTTTTAAAGAAGCCATCGCGCTGGCGTGAAATTTGGACAAAAAACAAGCAAATTAAAAATCCACACAGAATCTACCCGGGTGACGTGTTGCGTTTGATCTTTGTGAACGGCAAGCCGCAAATTGTGATTAATGGTAAAGCGCCTGGTGAAAGCACGGCAGTGGCTCGTAACTTGAAAGGCACTGCGATTCCAATGGTTCGCTTGGGTTTGATCAATGAGTTCTTAACTGGCAACCGAGTCATTCCTAAAGAAGTCGCTGAGACATCGCCGTATGTATTGACGGTAGAAGCAAAGCGTGTGATTGCAGGTAAAGGCGATAAAGTGTATGCGCGCGGTAACTTCACAGGCGCGAAACGTTTCAGCGTGTATCGTTCAAACCGTAAAATCATTGACCCAGAAACCGGTGCGTTGTTAGGCATTGAGTCAACACACGTTGGTGATGCGGTTGTGACAAAAACAAAAGGCGACGTGGCTCAGTTATTGATCACGAGCACAACAGGTCACATGAAGAAAGACGATTTCTTATTGCCACAGCGTCGTGCAATGGACATGTCAGGTTATTTCCCAAGCCGTCCTAAGAGCAACATTACGGGCCAAATTGCAGCACTTAAAGACAGCGCCTCATTGGCTGCTCGTTGGCAAGTGGTGGTCGTGAATCGTGGTTACTCTCATGGTTTGAAGCCAGGCAATGTATTAACGGCTTGGAAACAGGACCGTGTGATTTCTGATAAGCGTCAACTCGACCGAGTGGCATTACCAAGTGATGTGGCTGGTGAAGTGTTGGTGTTTAAAGTGTATGAGCGCATGAGCTATGCGTTGGTGATGCGCAGCGGAGACACATTGAGAGTGAACGACATGGTAGGAACGCCTAAGTAAGCTGCTACACACTATGTAGCAGCTCTATTGAAGCGCGCGCCTTGCTAGACAAGACGCGCGTTTTCTCATTGTAAGATCCATATAATTCACAAATTTGCTAAGGATGGCGAATGATGATGACCCATAAACACCCTTCTTTTCGGTGTGCTCAACACTTGATTGTGCACCAATTATCCGGTTTAACCGGTCGCGCATTGCGTCGTCTTGTCTGTGACATTGTGCACAGCGCACAGGCTCAAGATGTGATAAACGCCCTTATTCAGCACCAAGCCGCCGCTCAGTGTCAGTCATTGATGCGCCATGTTATGGCGTTGGCAGATAACCCAGCGGTGACTCAAATAACGGAGAGCGATTCCGTTGTACACGGCCTGCGTGCGATGGCAATCATTGCCCGACAAACGGTGTGGATAGCGCAACACGGTGCGTCCATCGTGGCATGGTGTGAGCCAAATTACCCCGCGTTATTGACCGAAATTCCGCAGCCACCGGCGTTCTTGTATTTGCGTGGTAATGCTTCGCTTGTGCATTGCCCTCAAATTGCCATGGTGGGTGCGCGCAAAGCGACGTCGATAGGGTTGAAAACCGCGTATGAATTGGCCTCGGGTTTGGCACAAACAGGAGTGATTGTGAGCAGTGGGTTGGCGTTGGGAGTTGATGGGCGTTGTCATTTGGGCGCATTGGATCAGCAACGGCCAACGTTGGCGGTGTTAGGCACCGGCATTGATATGGTGTACCCCAAACGACATGCGGCATTAACGCAACGCATCATCGATAATGGACTGTTGGTCAGTGAACTTCCACTTGGCAGTGCGCCGTTGGCGCATCATTTTCCAATGCGCAATCGCTTACTCAGTGGGTTGAGTTTGGGCGTGGTGGTGGTCGAAGCCAATGAAAAAAGCGGTTCGTTGATCACCGCACGTTGTGCATTAGAGCAAGGGAGAGAAGTGTTTGCTGTCCCCGGGTCGATTCACAATCCAATGACCTCAGGGTGCCATCATTTGATTAAAGAGGGCGCGACCTTGGTGCAAAGAGCGGACGACGTGATGCTGTCGTTAACGGACTTGGGCTTGTTTCAATGGTTGTCTGAACACGTGCAGAATGAGTGTGATGACGATGGCGATGCGGTGGATGAGCATGACGTGTGTGAGCGCGTATGGCACGCCATTCAGGATCACGGCAGTTCGTTCGATGCGATTGTGAGTCAGTGCGCAGATTTGAGCATGGAGGTCATTCGAGCGACGTTGATAGAGTTGGAGTGCCAGACGCGGGTATCGTGTACGCTGGGGCAATACATGAAGCATTAGTCGCGCTAAGGTGTGATCAATTGCGCTTTGACTGGGTTGCTTGTAACATGGCGATAATTGAATACAGCTCAATGTGTGCAGCGGTTAGAGACAGGCTGTCGCATGACAGGTTGAGTGTTTATTGGAGTGTCTATGTCATTCACCGCCTCATCTGATCAAGCGTCCATTGCCTACGCGATTCAGTCGTTGCATGACGGCGGTGTGATCGCGTACCCCACTGAAAGTGTCTGGGGTTTGGGGTGTGATCCGTTCAATGAAGCAGCGGTTCAACGTATTCTTACGTTAAAAGATCGCGCCGAATCGAAGGGCGTCATTTTGGTGGCGTCGAGTGTCGATCAAGTGTCGAGTATGTTGTACGCATTGACGCTGGATCAGCGTAACGACGTGATTCAATCGTGGCAAACACCGGACTCCGATGGCTGTTCGGACACACTGGTATTGCCTGATCCGGAGCATCGATTGCCTCAGTGGATCCGAGGTGCGCACTCAAGCGTGGCTGTGCGCGTTAGCCATCATTCGGTGGTTAAGGCATTATGCAATGGATTTTCGGCACCGATCGTATCAACGTCGGCCAACGTGAGTGGCCAGCCTGCGGCGATGTCGATTGATGAAGTGCGTGGGTATTTTCCCTCGAATTTAGATCAGGTGGTGGAGGGTGCATTGGGTCATCGCAGCATGCCGTCGCGCATACGAGACGCGGTGTCGGGTCAGGTGTTGAGATAACAATAGTGTTTCTAGTAATAGCCTGTGCAGTAACACGGGTTTCTGAGTAATGCAGGTTGAAGCAATACAAGTTGAAGTAGCATAGCAGAGCGCCTGGACGTTGAGGAATTAACGGACGGAGCGCGTTTAATAATGTCGTCAATAGACGTGTTTACATTGAGAGTTTTCCTACATGAAGTCACACCCCACCATTGATGTTGCCGAGATTCGATCGACCTTTCTGGCGTTGCAGCAGCGCATTTGCAGCGCGGTGATTGCGTTGGAAGCTGAGGTAGGTTGTGCCGCTGAATTCGTGACGGATGCATGGCAGCGTCTCGAAGGTGGAGATGGCATCAGCTGCGTATTGGAAGACATTCGTCAGCCAACAAAGGTATTTGAAAAAGCCGGCGTGAATTTCTCACACGTGATGGGCGATCATTTGCCCAACTCCGCGTCTGCGGCGAGACCTGAATTGGAAGGGCGCTCGTTTGAAGCGTTGGGTGTGTCGGTGGTGATGCATCCGCACAATCCATTTGCGCCGACATCGCACATGAACGTGCGCTTTTTCATTGCGAGTAAAGCCGGTTGCGACCCTGTGTGGTGGTTTGGTGGTGGCTTCGATTTGACGCCTTATTATCCTTATGTTGACGACTGTGCTGCATGGCATCGAGCGGCATTTGAGCTGTCGGCGCCGTTTGATGCGCGATTGGATGCAGCAGGGCATGACAGTGTGTATGTACGTTACAAACACAGCTGCGATGATTATTTTTATTTGAAGCACCGTCAAGAAACGCGTGGTGTGGGCGGTTTGTTTGTCGATGATTTGAACGACGGTGAATTTGACGATTGTTTTGCCTACATCAACGCAATCGGGCAAGGCTATGTGGATGCGTATGTGCCGATTGTGCGTAAGCGCTGTGCACAGGCGTATACCGATCAACACAAAGCATTTCAGGAGTATCGACGTGGGCGATACGTGGAATTTAATTTGGTGTTTGATCGCGGCACGTTGTTTGGCTTGCAAACGGGCGGTCGAGTGGAGTCGATCTTGATGTCGCTGCCGCCAAAGGTATCGTGGCGTTACGATTGGTCGCCAGATTCGGACACCGATGAAGCGCGTCTTGCAGATTTTTTAAGACCGCATGATTGGTTGGATGACCATGCGATGTTGCAGTTGAACGGGTTAGACACCACCGGAGAAACACAATGAGTGATCAGTACGCCGTATTCGGCAACCCAATTGAGCACAGCGTGTCGCCAATGATTCATCGTTCGTTTGCACAACAAACGAATCAGCATTTGACGTATTCGAAACAAAAAATTGAGCAGGATGTATTTGAAGATCGAGTGTCAGATTTTTTCTCATCGGGTGGATGCGGCTTGAACATTACCGTGCCGTTTAAAGAGCGGGCGTTTGAGATGTGCGATGTATTGAGTCCACGCGCGCGTTACGCCGGTGCGGTGAACACCTTGTTGATGAAAGATGGGCAGTTGATGGGCGACAACACCGATGGAATCGGTTTGGTGCGCGACATACAAGACTCTTGTGGCTGGACCCTGCGCAATAAGCGACTGTTAATCATTGGTGCTGGCGGTGCGGCGCGTGGTGCGTTGTTGCCATTATTGGAAACACAACCACAGGGTGTGACGCTGACTAATCGAACGTACGCAAGAGCAGAACTGTTACAGAAGAGGCTTGATGGACACGTGGACGATGTGACAGTTCATGCGGTGCCGATGGAGGTGCTGGGCAATGAGTCGATTTTTGATGTCATTATTAATACCACATCGGCGGGGTTGTTAGGAGAGACATTGGCGTTGCCAGCGGTGTTGTGTGGGCCGAACACCTGTTGTTACGACATGAGCTACGACATGTCCGCCAATGAGCCGTCGACACTGTTTTTACAGTGGGCGCGAAAATGCGGAGCAGACCAGGTGGCCGACGGGTTTGGCATGTTGCTTGAGCAAGCGGCGGAGTCGTTTTCTTTGTGGCGGGGAGTGTTGCCGTCCACCACTGAGTTGCGTCAATCGATGCGGTAACCTCTTGCTTAGTCGAGTGCGTCTTTCAGGTATTGGTCCTTGAGTTTGACGTAATTATTAGCCATATAGGCCAACCGTTGCATCTCTTCTTCGGAAAGCACACGCGTTTGTTTTGCTGGGCTACCTAAATACAAATAGCCGGATTTCAAGCGTTTGTCTGGCGGCACAAAGGAGTTGGCTCCGAGAATGACATTGTCTTCAATGACAACACCGTCCATGACGATGCTGCCAATGCCAATGAGCACGCGGTTGCCGATGGTGCAGCCATGAAGGCATACTTTGTGGCCAATGGTGCAGTCATTACCTATGATTAATGGGTGGCCATCGGGGTTGTAGGTGCTGGCGTGTGTGATGTGAAGTACGCTGCCATCTTGGATACTGCACCGCTTGCCAATCGTGACGGAGTGCATGTCGCCTCGGATGACGGTGAATGGCCACACAGAACAATCGTCGCCCAGCGTGACTTGGCCGATGATGCGAGATTGAGGGTCGACAAAAACACGGTTGCCTAGAGAAGGTGAATGCTGTTTATGCTGTTGAATGGTCATGCATTGCTCGCTATTATTGAAGGGCCATGTATTGAAGCGCGTTACAAACTGAACATATGATACGGCGCATCATAACGTATTTGTTAAATAGTGTAATTAATAATAACTTAAGTGACTTTTAGTGGATGTTAGCAGTCAAAGAGCATCATAATAAGTCAGTTTACCAATA
>JBCDEX010000111.1:0-5747 GCA_039178995.1 Pseudomonadota bacterium
AAGACAAGTTATTGTTGTTTACCGCTGGGTTGTTGGCCGAGCGACGGAAGTTAAAAGGGTTAAAGCTGAATTATCCAGAAGCCATTGCGTTTATTTCACTTGAAATCATGGAAGGGGCGCGTGAAGGAAAGACGGTGTCTGAGTTGATGGATTTTGGTCGAACGTTGCTCTCGGTGGATGATGTGATGCCGGGCATTGCCGATATGATTCATGACATTCAAGTGGAAGCCACGTTTCCAGATGGCACGAAACTGGTCACGGTGCATGATCCAATTGTTTAACGTACGAATGAGGTGGTTATGAAACCAGGTGAGTATGATGTGGCCGATGGCGACATTGAATTAAATGTGGGGCGTCAAACACAGACGGTGACCGTGGCGAACTCGGGCGATCGACCGATTCAAGTGGGTTCTCATTATCATTTTTTTGAAACCAATGACGCACTGATGTTTGATCGCGATCTTACGATTGGCTATCGCTTAAACATTGCGTCGGGAACCGCCGTGCGATTTGAACCAGGTCAAAAACGCACGATTGAGTTGGTCGAGTACGCAGGGAAACGACACGTATATGGATTCAATGGACAGATCATGGGCGCACTGCCCGACAACGCATCAGGTGAATCATTATGAAACTGTCGAAACGCGCGTATGCGGAAATGTATGGACCCACTGTCGGCGATAAGGTGAGGCTTGCGGATACCGATTTGTGGATTCAAGTCGAACAAGACGTCACCTACTACGGCGATGAAGTGAAGTTTGGCGGTGGCAAAGTGATCCGTGATGGCATGGGTCAAAGTCAGGTGAGTTGCACTGAGTCAGCGGATACTGTGATCACCAACGCACTGATTTTAGATCATTGGGGCATTGTCAAAGCGGACGTTGGGATCAAAGACGGACGCATTATGGGCATTGGCAATGCAGGGAATCCAGACATACAAGATGGCATCGATATCCTCATTGGTCCTGGCACGGAAATCATTGCGGGCGAAGGGCAAATTTTAACGGCGGGTGGCATTGACGCGCACATTCATTTTATTTGCCCGCAACAAATTGATGAAGCATTGGCGTCTGGCATCACCACGATGTTGGGTGGTGGCACGGGGCCTGCAACCGGAACCAATGCCACTACGTGCACCCCCGGCGTGTGGCACATGCACGCCATGTTGCAGTCCGCGGATGCGTTTCCCATGAATTTAGGGTTCATGGGCAAAGGCAATGCGAGTTTGCCTGAGGCATTAGAAGAGCAACTGAAAGCTGGCGCCATGGGCTTAAAATTGCATGAAGATTGGGGAACGACGCCAGCTTCAATTGATTGTTGTTTGAGTGTGGCCGAAAAGCACGACGTGCAAATTGCGATTCACACCGACACGTTGAATGAATCGGGATTTGTCGAAGAAACATTGGCTGCGTTTAAGGGTCGCACCATTCACACCTACCATACCGAAGGTGCAGGTGGTGGTCATGCCCCTGACATCATCAAAGCGTGTGGCGAGAACAATGTGTTGCCGTCAAGCACCAACCCAACACGACCGTATACGATCAATACCGTGGACGAACATTTGGACATGCTTATGGTCTGTCATCATTTAGACACTGGGATTGCTGAAGACGTTGCCTTTGCCGATTCACGCATTCGTAAAGAAACGATTGCCGCTGAAGACATACTGCACGACAAGGGCGCATTCAGTATGATTTCATCCGATTCGCAAGCGATGGGTCGCGTCGGTGAAACCATACTAAGAGCATGGCAAACCGCGCATAAAATGAAGTCGCAATTTGGATTGTTGGCGGAAGATAAAGCGGTGGGCGCTGATAATTTTCGAGCCAAACGCTACGTTGCAAAGTACACCATTAACCCAGCCATTGCTCATGGCATTGCTTCTGAAGTGGGCTCCATTGAAGTGGGGAAATTGGCCGATTTGGTGTTGTGGAAACCCGCATTTTTTGGCGTGAAACCGTCTTTAATTCTTAAAGGGGGTGCGATTGCCTGTGCTCCCATGGGTGACCCAAATGCATCGATTCCAACGCCCCAACCGGTGCATTATCGTTCGATGTTTGGCGCCTTTGGCGGAGCGGTCTCGGCGACTTCGGTAACGTTCGTGTCGAAAGCGGCCGATCAAAAAGCGTTGACAAAAAAATTGGGATTAAGCAAACGATTGGTGGCCGTCTCGAATACGCGAAACATTGGCAAAAAAGACATGATTCACAATGACACGATGCCGAAGATGGAGGTGTGCCCTCAGAGTTATGAAGTGCGTGCAGACGGTGAATTGTTAACTTGTGAGCCGGCGGTGTCGTTGCCGATGACGCAGCGTTATTTTTTATTTTAAAGCACGATGGCTGCGAACAGGATGGCGACGAACACAATGGCAGACACACAGATGATCTTGATTACAGAATATGCCGACGCTGATGCCGCGGTGCAGCACCGGGTCCACATTGACTTTGACGTTCGACAAAAAGCGCGTTTTCGAATCAACTTAGACAACGGCGAATCCGTTGGCGTGCAATTAGAGCGTGGGCGCATTTTACGGGGCGGAGACAAATTACGCACCGAAGATGGGCGAGTGGTTGAGGTAGTAGCGGCGCCAGAGCACGTATCGAGTGTGCGCGCGACGGGCGTGTTGTTGGCGCGAATTTGTTACCACTTGGGCAATCGTCACGTGCCACTGCAAGTCATGGACGATGGTTGTCGTTATCAGCACGATCGTGTGTTGGATGACATGGTGCAAGGCATTGGTGGGCACGTCGATGTGCATCATGCGCCGTTTGAACCGGAAGCTGGCGCGTACGCAGCGGAATCGAGTCACCGCCATGACTAACGCCTCATCGAGCGCGTCGTTATTTCGCTTAATGC
The DNA here is from genome assembly GCA_039178995.1 of Pseudomonadota bacterium. Classification (GTDB taxonomy): domain Bacteria; phylum Pseudomonadota; class Gammaproteobacteria; order Pseudomonadales; family JBCDEX01; genus JBCDEX01. The sequence continues at coordinate 2,860 of JBCDEX010000111.1, forward strand.
AATTGGTGTCTCCGGCCTTGCCGGTGGGCGGGTTTGCGTATTCTCAAGGACTCGAATCCGCGGTTGAGTTGGGCGTGGTGAACACTCAACCGCATGCGCATGAATGGATTGAAGGCGTGCTTACGCACAACGTGGCGCGCATTGATTTGCCCATTGCGGCGTTGGCACATCGTGCCTGTGTGGCAGAGGACATTGACCGCATCGAACGCATTAATGTGCACGCATTGGCGTTACGTGAAACGCGAGAATTGCATGCGGAAAGTCAGCAGATGGCACGCTCGTTGTTGCGCCTATTGAGTGACATGGGTGAGGTCATACCGCCGACCTTGGATCCATTTGCGACCGATTGGGCGGTTGCGTTTGCCGTGGCGTCGACCCGTTGGAATGTGAACGAGTCCGATTGTTTGCAAGGACTGGTGTGGACGTGGCTTGAAAATCAAGTGGCGGCGGCCATCAAACTGGTTCCGTTGGGCCAAACTCAAGGTCAAATCATGCTGTTTGAGATCAGCGCCGAGCTGGATGAACTCATTCAGACAGCGCGTCAAATGACATTGAAAGACACCGGTGCATCGACCCCCATGTTGGCGCACATGAGCGCGTTGCATGAAACACAATATTCACGCTTATTTCGCTCTTAGCGAATGGCGCTTATTTTTTAATGAACAAAAGGAACACACGATGACAAACCAAGTATTACGCGTTGGCATTGGCGGTCCAGTTGGCTCTGGTAAAACGGCCTTATTAAAAGCGTTGTGCAGTGCATTGCGTGAAGATTACAGCATTGCGGTGGTGACCAATGACATTTACACCCAAGAAGACGCGCAATTTTTGATGCGCCACAAAGCACTGGACGAAACGCGGATCATCGGTGTTGAAACCGGTGGGTGTCCTCACACGGCCATTCGCGAAGACGCCTCGATGAACTTGTCAGCGGTTGAATCTTTGCAGCAACGGTTCAGTGATTTGCAAATCGTCTTCATTGAAAGCGGCGGCGACAACTTGAGTGCGACGTTCAGCCCTGAGCTATCCGATTTGACGATCTACGTCATTGATGTGTCGGCGGGCGATAAAATTCCACGCAAAGGCGGTCCGGGCATCACCAAATCGGACTTACTGATCATCAATAAAACCGACTTGGCGCCTCATGTTGGTGCGTCGCTTGAGGTCATGGACCGAGACGCTCGTAAAATGCGAGGCGACAAACCGTTTGTGTTTTCAAACTTGAAACTCAATGAGGGGTTGTCGGACATTCAGCAGTTCATTTTAGAGCAGGGCATGGTGGTGTAACCTAACGGAACAATATGATGAGGTTTATAACGTCGCCGCACGCCTTATATTTCAATGTGTTTGGGGTGTTCTGCTTCTGTTTGTAGCATCTTGGTGCGATCTTCGCGTTGTTTCTGCACTGTTTGGGTGCGTTTTTCGTCAATGGGTGCGCGTCAGCGGCGCCCATTGTCTTCTTTGGTATTTCCAGACGCATTCATAAGGCGTCTCATGCGCCTGTAAAAATACATTTAATATTTTAACCTTTTGATATTAATCGTTTTTTATTTTTTTGGCACGAAGTCTGCAAAATACTTTGTGTGTGAGCACACAGGTGTGAGCTCAACGTTCATAAAATTAACTGTTTAATGTATTGGAGAGAAAGATGAAATTGATCAAATACACAGGTTTAGCTGTTTTACTAGCCGGATCGGCATTCACAGCGCAAAACGCAATGGCCGTTGAAATCAGCGCCAACGCAGGTGTTGCGAGCGCGTACTTATGGCGTGGCCAAAACTTGAGCAACGGCAGTGCAGCGATTTCTGCAGACGTAACTGCAAGTCAAAACGGCGCGTACGCAACCATGTGGACCTCAAGTGGTGATGATGCTGCTGGACAAGAATACGATTTGATCGTGGGTTATGGCGGTGAAGCTGGAAAAGTCAGCTACGACGTGAGCGCGGTGACGTACATCTACCCTCAAGATAACACCGATTTTGGCGACTTGTCTGATTTGGTGGTGTCTGTGGGTTATGGCCCAGCGACGTTAACGCATTACGACAACATCGCAGGCGGTTCGGGTACAGGCTACACCACGTTAAGCGGTGACGTAGGCAAAGTAACAGCATTAGTTGGTGTGACTAACGGCCAAGACAATGCAAATTATTCTCATCTTGATGTGACTTACAACTACAACGACCGTTTGTCATTCACTGCAAGTAAAGTTGTGGATAAAGACGATGATGCGATGGACGATTCAACAAATGTTGTGGCTGCATACAGCCTGCCATTGAAGTAAGTTGCACTACCAATGAACCACGGCCTTCGAGTGGTTCATTCTGTCCGTTAACGAGATTGGTCACTCGTTAACGGACACATTTCCAAGGTACCTATTTATACAAACAGAGGAAACGAACATGAAATTAGTCACGGCGGTCATTAAGCCGTTTAAATTAGACGACGTGCGCGAAGCGCTGTCAAACGTCGGCGTTCAAGGCATTACCGTCACCGAAGTGAAAGGATTCGGTCGACAGAAAGGACACACTGAGTTGTATCGAGGCGCAGAATACGTAGTCGATTTTTTACCTAAAGTAAAAGTCGAAGCGGCGGTGGCGGATTCTGAATTAGATCAAACCATCGAAGCGATTACCTCAGCAGCCAATACAGGCAAGATTGGCGACGGTAAAATTTTCGTCAGTAACTTAGAACAAGTCATTCGCATTCGCACCGGCGAAACAGGCGAAGACGCTCTGTAAAAATTTTAGCGTAGTTTGCGCACATTGAATTTTAAATTTTTTGCCGAAGCGTTAGCTATCGGCACACTCATTACTTAATCTGTTTTAGGAGTTAGATTGTGGAAAATCAAGTGATCGAAATAGGGAATCAGGTGTTTCAGTTGCAGTATG
>JBCDEX010000112.1:0-5709 GCA_039178995.1 Pseudomonadota bacterium
ACTTTGCGTGCCGTTGTCTTCATCAAAACCAAACGTCAACGCCACAAACTCGTACTCAACGCCCGCTTCTTCAGCAGCCCATACCGCACGAAACGAACGTGAAGGCCCAACACCGTAAATTTTAATCGTCATACTGCCATCCTGTTTAATGTTTTTATGATCAACGCCTTACATCGGCATCGCGTTGCCTCGATAAATCTTAAAAATATCACGGCGCAATTCATCGCTTAAAGTCACGTCCGTTGCGCTCAGACACGTTTTTAATTGATCCAATGTCGTCGCACCAATGATGGTCGAGTGCACAAACGGTTTTTCCATACAAAACGCAAGCGCCATCTGCGATGGGTCAAGCTGATATTGCTTTGCCAAATCAACGTATTGATCCGCCACTGGTTGAGAGTAGTCGCTGATGCGTCCGTGCAACGCACGATTGGCATCAATCGCGCCACGAGATCCTGGAGGCACTGCGCCGTTGTAATATTTTCCAGTTAACAAACCCGCAGCCAATGGAGAATACGCAAGCAAGCTAACGTGCTCATGCTGTGTTACTTCCGCCATGTCCAAATCGTACAAGCGACACATCAAGTTGTATTCATTTTGAATGCTCACCACTTTTGATAAATCATGCTCTTTGGCCAGCTGCAAAAACGTCATAGTACCCCACGCACTTTCGTTCGACAAACCAATGCTACGGATGCGGCCGCTTGCAATATGCGGCTCTAGTGCTTCCAGCGTCGCCAGCATGTCATCGCGTGTACTCGCCGCTTGCAACTCAGGTTGAAACCCCCAGTTGTTTCTGAAGTGATAACTGCCACGGTTCGGCCAATGCAATTGATACAAATCAATGTAGTCGGTTTGCAGTCGTTTTAAGCTGCCTTCAACCGCTTCATCAATGATGTCTTTGGTGATGTCGCCGCCCTGACGAATGGCTGCAAAGCCAGTACCCACGACTTTAGTCGCCAGCACGACCTCAGAACGTTTGCCGCTTTTTTTCAACCACGTGCCCACAATTTCTTCAGTACGTCCGCAAGTATCTGCCGAAATTGGCGTCGTCGGATACATTTCAGCCGTATCAATAAAATTCACACCGTGCGTCAACGCCATGTCGATTTGATCATGCCCTTCTTGCTCAGTGTTTTGACTGCCCCATGTCATGGTGCCCAAACAAATTTCACTGACGTGAATGTCAGATTGTCCCAATGCGTGTTGCTTCATACCGTGCGCTCCCATGCGTATTATCGTTTATTTTTTAGTAAAAAACCGTTTGTCTAATCGCTTAATTCATTTAATGCGCTTCATCCCAATTGTCACCAACGCCGACGTCCACCACCAATGGAACCGACAAATCAGCAGCTGACGACATGATCTCATTGATCATCGATGACATCTCATCTAAGTGTGTCGTTGGCACATCAAATACCAATTCATCGTGTACTTGCATCAACATGCGAGTCGGCTCTGCGTGATCCGCGTTCCATTGCTCTAATGACGCGTGCATTTGAATCATTGCGCGCTTGATGATGTCCGCTGCCGTGCCTTGCATGGGTGCATTAATCGCCGCACGCAATGCCGCTTGTTGACGCATGTTATTACTCGACATCACGTCGGGCAAATACAAACGACGACCAAACAAGGTTTCAACAAACCCATCTTCTCGTGCTTGAGCGCGCACATTATTCATGTAGGTTTTCACACCGGGGTAACGCTCAAAATAAACGTTCATAAATTCTTGTGCGTCATGCCGCCCCACGCCCAATTGTTTCGCCAAACCAAATGCCGACATGCCATAAATCAAACCAAAGTTAATCGCTTTTGCACTGCGACGCATATCGGTTGTCACGTCACCCAATGCCACGCCAAAAATTTCAGCAGCGGTCGCTTTGTGAATGTCTTCTCCATTATTAAACGCTTCCAACAAACCCTCGTCTTTTGATAAGTCGGCCATGATGCGCAATTCAATCTGACTGTAATCTGCCGCAACGATTTTATGCCCTTTTTGCGCAACAAATGCTTGACGTACACGACGCCCTTCGTCTGTTTTGATTGGAATGTTTTGTAAGTTCGGAGCGGTTGACGACAAACGTCCCGTGGCCACCACTGTTTGATGATACGACGTATGTACACGCTGTGTAGTTGGATGAATCATCTTCGGCAATTTATCCGTGTACGTTGTTTTTAATTTTGACAAGGAACGATAATTCAACAATAACTTAGGCAGCGGATAATCCAATGCCAATTCTTGCAATACTTCTTCGGACGTCGATGGCGCACCGCCTTTTGTTTTCTTAACAATGGGCAACTGCAGTTTTTCTTCCGAGAATAAAATGTCCGCTAATTGTTTGGGTGAGGCCAAATTAAATTGTTCACCGGCCAGCTCATACGCTTTGCTTTCGATCTCGCTCAATGTTGTTTTTAATTCCGCGCTCTGCCCCAACAACAAATCACCGTCGATGTGAACACCGCCGTATTCAATGTCCGCCAATACCGTCACCAACGGCATTTCAATGTCATGAAACAACGACTCCAATTGCAAGGCTTCAATTTGCGGCCATAAGTGCTCGTGTAAGCGCCAACAAATGTCAGCGTCTTCTGCAGCATATGGCCCCGCCACCTCAAGATCAATTTGATTGAAGGTCAGCTGTTTTTTGCCTTTGCCTGCAATGTCTTCAAACGAAATGCACGTGTGATTTAAATAATGCGTTGCAAGACTGTTCATATCATGACGCGTGGCCGTGGCATTGAGCACATACGATTCGACCATGGTATCAAACGCAATGCCTTGCAATTCGATGTCGTATTTCAACAACACATTGCGATCGTATTTCAAATTTTGCCCAACTTTTTTAATGTCTGGGTTTTCCAACAACGGTTTCAATACCGCCACTAACACATCGCGATCGATTTGCGGTGGCGCGCCCAAATAGTCGTGCGCCACCGGAATGTAAACGCCCTCACCTGCTTTGGTTGAGAACGACACCCCAACCAACTCCGCATCCAACACCTCCAAACTGGTGGTCTCGGTATCAAACGCAATCAACTCATGTTGCTCAAGTGTCTTAACGTACGCCTCAAATTCAGCGGCATCGAGCATCGTGATGTAGCTTGTTTCAACCGGAAGCGTCGGCACAGCGGCACTCGACGCACCCGCTCCGTTCGAGCCACCGTCAGATAATTCTTTGATCCACGATTTAAATTCGTACTCGGTAAACAACGCCAACAGCTCGTCGTTATCCGGCTCAGCTTGTTGAATGGTCTCGATTGGCTCATCAAGCTCCAGCTCACAGCGAATGGTCGCCAAGTCATACGACTGTGGCAACCACGCAGTGGCTTCACGCAAGTACTCACCGACTTTGCCTTTCACCTCATCCGCGTGTTCAATGACGCCCGTCATTGAATCGTAGGCCGTCAACCATTTAACCGCGGTTTTCGGGCCGCACTTATTCACCCCGGGGATATTGTCGACCTTATCGCCCATCAGCGCTAAATAATCAATGATGCGATCCGCAGGCACACCGAACTTATCAAGCACGCCCGCTTCGTCTAAGTATTCGTTGCTCATGGTGTTCATCAGACGCACATACGGATTCACCAATTGCGCCATGTCTTTATCGCCGGTTGAAATCAACACATGTTGCTGATTGTCCGACGCTTGCTTGGCGTACGTGCCTATCACGTCGTCGGCTTCCACCCCATCGACAATGATCAACGGCAATCCCATCGCCTTTACGATTTTGTGAATCGGCTCAATTTGTTCGCGCAATTCATCGGGCATCGACGGACGGTTGGCCTTATAGTCTGGAAACATATCATGGCGAAAGGTTTTCCCCTTCGCATCAAAAACCACCACTACGTGGCTGTCGCTGTATTCTTCACACAATTTACGCAGCATGTTAATCACCCCACGTACCGCACCGGTGGGCTGCCCAGACGACGAGGTCAACGGTGGCATGGCGTGAAACGCTCGATACAAATAAGACGAACCGTCAACAAGAATGTAATGAGGGATGGCGGGGGTGCTGTTCATAAAATACGGTCTTCGTCGTTAAATGGGAGCAGGATAAAGATCATCTAGCGTTTCAAAATGTGGTTAAATGTCGGTTCACCAATCGCATCAACGACATCGTTTATTATGGCTGTTTACACTCATCTATCAGATTCAGACATTGATACGCTGCTGCGTTCACAGTATCAACGGCGTTTGCTGTCTGCCAATGCCATTGACGCAGGCACTGAGAATACAAACTACCGCGTCACAACGCAAACACTTGATGACGAGCGTCGCGAAAAATTTGTCTTAACCGTCTTTGAACACACCTCGCAACACGAATTAACGCCCATCATCGCATTGACGCACACCTTAGCCAATGCCGGCATTGCCGTACCGTCGTGCATTACGACCCTTGACGATGCGCGTTTTGTGACGGCGCTTGATAAACCCGCGGTTATGACCCCGTTCGCCCAAGGCGAGCACCCAGAACGCCCAAGCATCGCTCAATGCGAGGCCGTGTCACGTGCATTAGCCGCCATTCACCTCACTCCGTTTGATGGACGCCTGGTTGCATACGACCCCGTTGCCAAGGTCGAGCAGCTGGCCATTCAACTCAAAAGCACCTTATCTGACGACGACAACGCACTCATACAACATGAACTGACACACTGCGCCGACATCAAACACGCGCTGCGCTCACTGCCAAGCGGCGTGCTGCATACCGATTTGTTCACCGACAACGCGCTGTTTACAGGCGAGTCACTGAGCGCGCTGCTCGACTTTTACAGCGCCGCACGCGGCGTCTTTTTGTTTGATTTAGCGGTGCTAATCAACGACTGGTGTGTCGAGGTGACCGATTCAACCACGCACGCGGTCACACATCACCTCGATAAACAGGCCGCAGTACTCAGCGCCTATCAGCAAATACGACTGCTCAGCAATGACGAGCGCACTCTATTGCCCTCGGCATTGCGCCTCATGGCTTGCCGATTTTGGCTCTCACGGCACGCGTTGTTACAACAACACGGCCACGTACCCGACAGCAAGTCACCTGAAGCGTTCAAACAACGATTATTGCTGCATTTAGCAACTCACGCGTAAGCGGCTCTGCCATGCCTTACAATCGATCAAATGCATTGATTTTCAGCGGTTTGTGCTTGATTTTTCTGCATTTAATCACATTTGGCAATTATTAAACTTTTGTTAATGCGTTACCTTTTTACGTAGCATCAATTCTTTCAGCATCAAAAAGTGTTACCATAACACCCAAGCTGAGATGCGCCATATTCTATCTTTGGTCAGACAGAATCAGATAACCGTTTGTTGTTATCCAATCCGACCGGTATCCACATCCATCCGGATTGCAGCTCCACCCGTACTATTAGGGTTCTGAAGTTTACCTTTTGTTTTTGTGGCTCCTTCGGGGGCCCTTTTTTTACCTGCGATTTGTCGATTGTCCACGCCCTTCATCTCATAACGGACACATAACGCGATCTAATCCACATCCTCTATGGACTTCCCCTCATCCGCTCAGTATCATACGGATTCTGCGCCTGTAGCTCAGCTGGATAGAGTAACTGGCTTCGAACCAGTTGGTCGGGAGTTCGAATCTCTCCAGGCGCGCCATTTTCATTGTAAATCTCCTCCTTTCTTATCGTATTTTATCTCATTTTTTTTGACATCACCCTTTGTAATCCCCCCATTTTTAACGTGAGTTAAAA
>JBCDEX010000113.1:0-5644 GCA_039178995.1 Pseudomonadota bacterium
CGAGTATACACGAATTAACTTTGAATACAGTAAAAAATATCGGTCAAAAAAAAAACAAGGCCGAAGCCTTGTTTCATGGCAGCGGTCAAATGGTTGACCACCGTATGTCGTTAACAATTACTTAACGATTGTTGCTTGTACATTACCAACTGTACGTCGGTTTTGTGCGCGGCCACTTGCAGTTGCGTTTGATGCCATTGGACGAGACTCGCCGTAACCAACCGTTGAAATGCGTGCTGCGTCAACACCAAAGCTCTTAACCAATGCTTTGCCTACAGCAATGGCACGACGCTCAGACAACTTCTTGTTGTACGCTGCACTGCCGCGGCTATCAGTGTGCCCTTCAAGAACCACTTTTGCTTCAGGGTATTGTTTCATGAATGCAGCCAACTGAGATACTTCGGCCAATGATGCTTTTGTGATCACAGACGAGTTAGTCGCGAAGTTTACACGCATCGTGAAGCTCTTAGACTCTTTAAGGTCTTCGTAACAACCCGTTGCATCCACCTTAGCACCGGCTTTGCTGTTAGGACACTTGTCTGATGCGTTTGGTACGCCATCATTGTCGTTGTCGTTGTTCGTGCTTTTAACTGGGCTTGTTGCTGCACTGCGGCCAGGCATTGCCAACCAGTTCAAACCAACATTTGCTGTCACGTCACGCGCTTCGTTGTCGAAGCTGTAGTTGCCACGAACGTCTGCACGTACACGCAAGTTCTTAGCTACGTTTACATGATAACCAAGACCTACGTTACCTACTGTTTCGTCTTGATCGTAGCCTTGTGTGCCAGTAAGACCCTGAGGATCGATTACTTGCTCACCAATACCCGCAACTACAAACGGCTCAACCGAACCGAACTTACCTAAGCTGCGCAATGCGTCCACACGATAGTGATGGATTTTTGCACGGAAGTCATTTGCTGCTACGCCATTCGCGTCAAAATCAGTGTCAGTGAAGTTGTATGCAACTTCTACCGCGTGATTGTTATCAATTTGATAACCCGCTGCAATGCCGTACGTCGCATCGTCTTTGTAGCCAGTGTTTGCGCCATCAACAGGGCTTTTACGCTGATCGTCTGTATGATGATAACCAACGCTTGGTACAACGTAGAAACCTGTGTCAGCAGCAATTACTGACCCTGCAGTCATCATGCCACCAGCTGCAACAGCGGCTGCTAGCAAACCTTTATTTAAATTTTTCATTATTTTCCCTCAATGCCTTCGTAAAGCAAGAAATTTAAATTATTAGAACTCTTTGAAAATCAGCAATAGCGCCAATTTTTAAGAACTCATTATTAATAAAAGCCTCTTGCAACTCACGTCACAAAAAAGCCTAGTCTTTAAAACTCCTGTCATTTTACAGATTCTTTAGTGTTTGGCAACCATAGAATAAACACGGATCCTTCATTTAGCACACTTTTTACATCCAAACGACCAAAATGACGCTGCGCAACGACATTCACAAAGCGCAACCCCAGCCCCGTGCCTTGAATGGGCAGCTGTTCGACGTTGCTTGCTCGCTCAAATCGTTCATATAATTTCGGTAAATGATCTTCTGGTATGCCAAATCCAAAATCTTTCACACTAAAGCCGATGAGCTCTTCTGCGTCATCAATCAGTAATCCCACTTCCACCAAGTCACTGCGGTTACTGTACTTGATTGCGTTGCTGAGCAGGTTCTGCAATGCACGATTCAATAGATTGACGTTTGCTTTTACCCACGACACTTCTTTTGGCCATTGGCGCTGAAAGCTCACCCCGGCTTTTTGAGCCACTGGATAAATACCCGCGATCGCTGTTTCAAAGATCCCCTCTGCGTCCACCAAGGTGTAATCCAGCTCATCGTCTTCAGCGCGTACAATTTGTAAATAGCCATTGGCAAAATTGAGACTGCCATCCGCCAACTCCGCACATTGCTCTATTAACGCTTGATTTTTACTGCCCTGGGCCTGATCACGCAACGTATCAAGAATCGCAATCATCGACACAATCGGCGTCCGCAAATCATGCGACAAAAACTGCAATGCCTCCTCTCGCGACTGTTGAAGGCGCTTAATTTCCGAAATATCGGTCAAGGAGATCAAGTACGCGCCCCCCGCCAACACACCTCGTGCTTTATTGCCTTGCACGTAAAAAAACTGGCCATCCAGCGATTCAATCTCTCGATTGACCTCTTGGTTATCAAACAACAAAGCATTCACGTCGGCCTTAAGACCATTCTTAGGGTCAAACACACAATCAAGATAACCAAACACATGACGATCCGACGGCGTGATGCCATCAAACATCGATCGCCGTTCAGCATTTTCATTGCTGTACAAAATACGCCCAAGCGAATCAAAGACCAGCAACAATGAGCGCATGTTGCTCAATGTATCTCGCGTCATACTGTACATAAAGCGCACTTGTTTATTTGCGTCTTTCAGCTGCTCTATTTGCGTCGTGATTAGTTCATTTGGCAAGCCTCGCTTGTACCAACTTTTTTTCATCACCATGCCCGAACTCAATCGCTTCGATGCCTGCATTTGACTCTCTTGATCTTTCCAGACCACCGTCCATTCACACAGGAACTGGTTGCATTCAACAACGCCTTTTTCCGTAATGGCGCGCTCCATCAAACTGGGCAGCCGCCCACCCACAATGACCTGTGTTTGATCCAGTTTGTTAATCTTCCAACCCGTTATCTTTCCTGAACTCAACAAGCCATTTAACCGCGCCTGTATGTCAATCATGTTTTCAGGCTCTGAAAACAAGGTGGGCGTACTTTCGGCACGCAACACTTCGTCTTTTAAGAGCAAGAACGCCTGAGTGATACGAAAAAAGCTCCACAAAAAATAAATAAAGAGCAGGCCAATGAATAAATTCGCAATCGGCAGCCACAACTTAAATTGATGGAGCAGGATATAATTTAACCCCAGAGCTGCTAACGACAATAGGAAAGACACCAATAGCAGCGTTTTAATCGACAGACGAATGCCCAACGTGGCGAGCACACCAATCAGCAACAGCACACTGATAAAAGACCATTTGTCGGACATCCAGTAAATCAATGCATTGGAACGCACGGCCTCAAAGACATTCGCGTTCATCTCAACACCTGGCAAATTAATCCCGTTTTTTGTCATCGGTGTCGCAATTGAGTCACCCAAACCCACAGCCTGTGCGCCCACAAATATGATTTTATTCTCTAACTCCTCACGCCCAACGCGCCCCAGTACGACATCCGAATACGACAACGTCTTAAAACTGCCGGCCTGCCCAATGTATGGAATGAATCGTCTTTCCTTTTTAAGCAACGCCACCGACCGACCAATTGGCTGATCAACACGATCGGCATCGACTTGCGTTGCCGCTGACTCAAACAGGTTAACAGCCATCACCGAAAAATGAGGCCACCAGCTCACCAGCCCATTGTCGTATTGTATGCCTTGCTTAAGATACACAGAGCGACCAATGCCGTCTTCATCTGGGTTGATTTGAACATGACCTAATGCTGAAGCCGCAGCAGCCAACTTAGGGAAAGGGTAGGCTTGATAAATGACGTCTTTGTGTGTGCTTTCACCAGATAAAAACACAGGATAAATCACATTCCCCAACGCCTTGGTGGCCTCAACTAAGGCTCTATCGACACTCGGGTCATCGTCTTTTTCTACGAATAGAATATCCATTGCTACTAAGGTCGGATTGTAGTGTTTTAATGTCGTAAGCAGCTGAACATGCACACCACGATGCCAAGGCCATTTACCAAAGGCATGAATGCTTTTCTCATCGATGGCTACAATGACAATGTCATCCGGAGACGGTTTTTTGAGTGTTAAGATAAATTGGTCGTAGATTTTTTTATCGACAGCGCGAGAGAACCCTGAATAATTGATCAGCAATAACGCAGCAACAATCAATACAACAATGGGTATGCTTTTTATTCCTTGTTTAAACATACACTCTCAAATTTAAAACGGATCGCTAAGCTCAGCTTAACTGTGAGGATTTAAGGGCGAAGATCAAGCTCAACCGAGGCATCATTTCCTTGAAACCCTTTCTGGTCAATTGCGCGAATCACCACTCGATACTTTTTGGGCAACATCACTGAAATGGCAACGTGCGTGTCATCAATCTCTTGATTCAGGATCAACGCATCGCCATCGTACATTTCATACGTATATTTCACGGCACCTGGAACGACGGACCACGTGACTCGGTTAATTCGATCGCGTGCAAACTTCGTTGCATCCATCGTGAAGGCTGGAGCGGGCAACAGTTCTGTAGGCGCAGACACTCCCTGATTTTTCTTGCCTTTAACGCCGTAGTTTTCTTTTACCGACTCGACCAAATCGCCTTGCCCAACCTGAACCTCACCATGCAGTGTTTCGTTAAACATCGTGCTATTGCCATCCATTAAACGCACTCTAAAGTCAGTGCCTCTAACCGCTGCCACCCCGACCGGCGTGTCGATTTTAAACGAGTCTTGTTTGCGCTTTTTAATGACGCTTTTAATGCTGCCTTTTTTTAAATTAAGCTTGATGGCGCCAATGCGTTTTCCACCAAGCTGTAATACAGACAATTCAAGTTCCGAGTTTGGTTTCACCTTCACAATAGAGCCATCGCTGAACTTTAAACTGACATTGCCTTTCCCTGTTTTTATATAATCGCCTTCATACAAAAACACCTTTTTTCCGTGGGTATGCCAATCCATTGCCTTTGATTTATATTTCACATCACCGTGCGAACTCAACACCTCCACACGATTGCCCTTTCCATCCAACATGCTCACTGGAATGTTCAACACCACACCAATCGTTAACACGTCGCTCTTTAAACGATTGTGCTTTATGAGGCGCTGAACGCAATCGTTCACTCCCAGCGAAGAATAGTACTCACAAATTTCAGACAAAGTGTTTTTCTTTTGAATCGCATACTTCCAATCCTTTTCAGTCATGGTGCCAGCAAAGCTTAAGCTTGACGTCAGCAGCGCGATGAGTAAAAAATACATTGAATGCTTCTTCATATGATGAGCCGACCGTATGTTATAAAACAAAATTTATTCTGGTAATTTTTCCAATCGATAACCGTGCTGATACACATTCACCAATGTGTATCCAATATCAGGGCCAATGTTCAACGCTCGGCGAATACGACTGATATGCACATCAACGGTACGTGTATTTATGTCACTCGACAAGCCCCAAACGGTTTTTAATAAAAACTCTCTACTCAACAACTTACCGGTATTGGCTAACAAACAGCACGCAAGACGATAATCTTTGTTGGTCATTTTAATCGGTTCGCCATGAAGCGTGACTTCTTTCGAGGTTTTATCAATCCGAATCGGACCCAGCTCCAACACATTGCTTTGTCCTTCAATATTGGCTCGGCGAGACACCGCTTTGATTCGGGCCATGAGCACGGCTTTTTTAGCCGGCTTAACAATGTAATCGTCTGCGCCGGCTTCAAACGCCGCCAGCACATCGGTTTCTTCGTCGCGGGCCGTTACAAACAGCGCCGCCACTGAATCGCCAAATTCACTTTTCATGCGAATCAAGGCGTCCAAACCAAACCCATCTGGCAACTCCCAATCAATCAAAGCGAGATCCAGTGGTTGACTCATGCAATTCAAATTAAACTCTTTAAGATTATGAGCCACCACGAC
>JBCDEX010000114.1:0-5635 GCA_039178995.1 Pseudomonadota bacterium
CTTTTTTAAAGACGTGCAAGTGAAAACAGTTCCTGTTGATGGGCGTGATGACTTGGTGGACGTTAATTTTAAAGTCGAAGAAGAATTCTCAGGATCGATCAGCGCAAGCCTTGGTTACGCCGATGGATCGGGTGTGCAATTGGGTGCGAACGTGAAGCAAAATAACTTTATGGGCACGGGTAAAAAAGTCGAGGTTGGCGTGAATCGAAGTAAGTATCAAGAAAGTTATAATCTTGGAGTAACCAATCCGTATTACACCAAAGACGGTGTGAGTCGTGGCTTTAATGTGTATTATAAAAAACGTAATTTAGATGAAATCGATACCTTGTCGAGCTACAACGTGGATCGTTTGGGTGCCAGTGTCAGTTTTGGTTATCCGTTGAGTGAAACACAGCGGGTGGGGCTTTCGTTAGGATACGATAAAACCGACATCACAACCGGTGTCGATGTGGTTCAAGAAATTGAAAATGACGACGGCACAGGATTTGTTGATGTGCACGGTAAAGAGTACGGTTTGTTTAATGTGAATGCTTCGTGGCGACAGTCGTCGTTAAACAGAGGGCGTTTTGCCACCAAAGGCAGCTCGCAGCGCTTGTCACTTGAAGCCACTGTTCCAGGCGGCGACTTAGAATACTATAAAGCCACTTATAAAGGTCAGGTGTTGTTCCCGTTGGGCGACGACGGTTTTGCGATCAAAGCGCGAACCAAATTGGGTTATGGTGGCAGTTATGGCGACACCGAAAAGCTTCCATTCTTTGAGCATTATTACGCGGGCGGATTTAACTCCGTACGTGGCTTTGAACAAAGCAGTTTGGGGCCTAAAAGTACGCCAAAAGCAGGTACGGGTACAGTGGTCGCAAATGACGCCGATACCTTTGGTGGTAATTTAGCGGTTGAAGCCGGAACGGAATTAATCTTTCCAGTTCCGTTCTTAAAAGATAAGCGTTCGATTCAAACCAGTTTGTTTGTTGAAACGGGTAACGTGTTTGATACCGAATGTGGCGAGACTCGAGAAGCAGCAGGTACGTGCAGTGACTTTGATGCAGATGAGTTGAGATCGTCGGTGGGTTTAGGGATCAACTGGAATACCGTGATTGGCCCGTTGAGCTTCAGTTTGTCTAAGCCATTGCAGCACGATAAAGAAAACGATGAGACGAAGCGTTTTCAATTTTCAATCGGTACAGGGTTCTAAGGTCTAGAGTGAATGGAGAACGAATCAATGAATCATAATAAGTGGGTTGTTTTACTGTTGTCACTTTTTCTGATGTGGGTGAGTGCGCCGACGTGGGCTAACGGGAAGTACGCTGTATTCAATTCTCAGCAAGCCATTTTAGAGTCAAATACAGCAAAAAGCCGAATTAAAATTTTGCATAAATCGAAAGCGTTTTTGAAAAAGAAAAACCGTTTTGATTCTCTGAGCAAAACAGGGAAGTCGTTAATTGATAAAGTGAAGAAAGACGCTGATGTGTTGAGCCTTGCGAAGAAAAAGAAAATTCGAGGCGATTTAGAAGGCAAACAGTCAGAAATGGCTAAGCTGGGAAAAGAGCTTGAAAAAATGGAGCTGGATGTTCGTAAGAAGTTGATGGTTGACATGCGACCCAGGTTACAGCGCGCGGTTAAGCAAGTGGTTAAAGTGAAAAAAATTGATCTGTTATTTGATCGTCAAATGGTGGTGCATGCGAGTCCAAAAATGGACGTGACCAAAGACGTGATCAAGTACTTAAATCAGTAGGCTGCTGTGATTGAGTTAACCATTCAAGATATTCTAAGGTGCTTACAACAACACGCTGCCTTCGATGATCTGGTGTGTGATGATAATGCATCAGATCACTTGTCTCATACTGTTCATCAATTAAACCCTGTTGAGCGGGCTCAATCGCACGATGTGAGTTGCGTCTTCAGTCCAACGTTATACGATCATCTATCGACAGCAAATGCTGGGTTGGTGATCACCTCACACGAGGCACCGCCTACGCCAGCGCCGAGTATTCGGGTCAAAGACGTGTATTTGGCGTATGCCGTCATCAGCCAGTTATTCGTGGTGCCGACGCTTCATGTGGGAGTGCATCCAACCGCATCGGTTTCTGATACTGCGACATTAGGCAATCGTGTGATTGTTGAAGCGTACGCAGTCATTGAAGGCGGTGTCATCCTTGGAGACGACGTGCACATCGGTGCGCATTGCACCGTTGCTCGGAATGCACGCATTGGAGCGGGAACTCGTTTACATCCATACGTGTCTATTTATCATGACGTGCTCATTGGTCAACGTTGCGAGATACACAGTGGTGCGGTGATTGGAGCCGACGGGTTTGGTTTTGCGCCGAACAGTGCGCCAAATCACGGGTCGTTTGCATGGCAAAAAATTGCCCAATTAGGCAGTGTGCACATGGGCGATGACGTGAGCATTGGAGCGAATACCACCATTGACCGAGGGGCGATGGAACACACAGTGATTGGTCACGGTGTGATCATTGATAATCTCGTCATGATTGCGCATAACGTACGCATTGGTGACTACACCGCTATTGCGGGTTGTGTGGGTATTGCAGGCAGCACCACGGTGGGGCGTTATTGTCGTCTCGCTGGCGGTACAGGATTGGCAGGTCATATTCACCTGACTGATCATGTGGTCATTACGGGTATGACCATGGTGACGAAATCCATTCAAGTACCTGGCAGTTACTCTGGCGGCACGTCATTTCAAGAAACAACGACATGGCGTAAAAATGCAGTGCGGTTTGCCCGTCTGGATAAAACAATTCGAAAATTAATCGGTTAAAGGGTCTGAATCATGTTGATGGACATTGATGAAATTAAACGTTATTTGCCACATCGATACCCGTTTCTATTTGTTGATCGAGTGACAGAGCTTGAATCAGGTAAGCGTATTGTCGGCTATAAAAATGTGTCGATTAATGAGCCGTACTTTCAAGGGCATTTCCCGCAATATCAAGTGTTCCCTGGTGTGTTGTTGACTGAAGCCATGGCTCAAGTGGCGGGCATATTGGGGTTTGAAATGGCCGGTAAAACACCGGAAGACGGCAGCATTTATATGTTGGTAGGTGTTGATAACGTTCGCTTTAAACGTCCGGTTGTGCCGGGTGATCAAGTTAAGCTGGAAGCAGAGTATTTGTCTCAAAAGCGCAACGTGTGGAAGTTCGCGTGCAAAGCGTCTGTTGAAGGTGAAAAAGCAGCATCGGCAACGGTCATTTGCGTCGATAAGGACATCTCGTGATTCATCCTCAGGCAATTGTTGATCCATCTGCTGAGATTGCCGATGGCGTAGAAATTGGTCCGTGGACTCACATTGGCCCAGAGGTGGCCATTGGTGAAGGGACTCGAATCGCGTCTCATGTCATAGTCAAAGGACCGTGTGTCATTGGTAAGCACAATCGTATTTTTCAGTTTTCCAGTATTGGTGAAGACACGCCGGATTTAAAATATAACGGTGAAGCGACGCGGTTGGTGATTGGAGATCACAATGTCATTCGTGAAGGGGTCACACTGCATCGAGGGACTGTTCAAGATCGTTCAGAAACCACGATTGGCAATCACAATTTACTGATGGCGTATGTTCACATTGGTCATGACTCAGTGGTTGGCAATCATTGTATTTTTGTCAACAACGCGTCGTTGGCAGGGCATGTTCATGTTGGCGATTGGGCCATTCTAAGTGGCTACACCTTAGTGCATCAATTTTGCCACATTGGCGCGCATAGCTTTTTAGGCATGGCGTGTGGAGTAAAAAAAGACGTGCCAGCGTATATGATGGTCGAAGGACATTTGTCGCGTGTGCGCAGTATTAACGCGGAAGGTTTGCGTCGTCGTAACTTTAGCACCGAGGCCATTGCGGAATTGAAACGCGCGTATAAGATTTTGTATCGTCAGCAGCTGACCGTTGACGATGCGCTGATTGAATTGCGTAAACTGACTGAAAAAACACCTGAGGTTCAACTGCTGGTTGATTCCGTTGCATCCTCTAAGCGCGGTATTCAACGTTGAATCGACAGACCATTGCCATTGTCGCAGGTGAGCAGTCTGGCGACGAGCTAGGCGCAGCAGTCATGAGCGCCTTACTGGAGCGCAATCCTGATATTGAATTTTTTGGTGTGGGCGGCGACAAAATGATTGCTCTTGGCTTACGCAGTTTGTTTGAACAAGAACGTTTGGCGGTGATGGGATTTGTTGAACCGTTTAAGCGCTTACCTGATTTGTTGAATGCAAAAAAGAGGGTGGTAACGGAATGCCTAGAACTGCGCCCTGATTTGTTTTTGGGCATTGATTCGCCCGACTTTAATTTACGTATTTCCAAGGCCCTGAACAAACACAAAATTAAAACAGCGCACTATGTGAGCCCGTCGGTGTGGGCGTGGCGACAAGGGCGTATCAAAGGCATTCGTAAATCCATCGATTTGATGCTGACGTTATTTCCATTTGAAGAAGCGTTTTACAAAGAGCATCAAGTGCGCGCATTGTGTGTTGGCCATCCGCTTGCCGACAGCTTACCGATTGAAATGGCCACAAACACTGAGTTACAGCGCATGCGATCGAATTTGAATCTTCCAATGGATTCACCGATCGTGACGTTGATGCCAGGCAGTCGTGGCGGTGAAGTTCGGATGATGGGCGAGTTGTTTTTGGGCGTCGCTCACGCCTGCCTTAAACACACTCCAAATCTTCACTTCATTGTGCCTGCGGCCAATTCGGACAGAATGACACAGCTGTCGGGTATGCTTGCTGAACGAGGCGATACAATTCAAGGTCGAGTGCACCTTATCAAACAGCAATCCCACCAAGCCATGCAAGTGTCGGATGCGGTCTTGCTGGCATCTGGAACCAGTACATTGGAAGCGATGCTGCTAAAAAAACCAATGATTGTGGCGTACCGTTTGTCCAGTGTGACTTACGCGATTGTGAAACACATGGTAAAAACACCCTATATTTCCTTACCTAATCTGATCGCTGATGAGATGTTAGTGCCTGAATTCATCCAAGATGATGCGACGGTTGAGTCATTATCTCAGGCGGTATTGACTCAACTGAATGAGACGCATCAAAAAACGATACAGGATAGGTTTACCACAATGCATCGTGATCTTCGGTTAAACAGCGCCGCACTTGCCGCGGATGCATTATTGTCTTTGATCAACAACACACCGTAATTCAATATGACCTCGATGAATAACAAGGTGATCGTGATGACCGCAGGCGTGGATGAAGTCGGCCGAGGCCCTTTGGTGGGTAACGTCGTGGCGGCCGCAGTTATCTTGCCAGAGGAGCATTCCATTGAGGGGTTGAGAGATTCTAAAAAACTCAGTGAAAAGAAGCGTAATGTCTTGTATCAAGAGATCGTGACGCACGCTATTGCGTTCAGTATTGCGCATGCAACACCGCAAGAAATTGATGAGATAAATATCCTGCAAGCCAGTCTATTGGCCATGAAGCGAGCGGTTGAGGGCTTGTCTGTACTGCCTCAGCATGTCTTGGTGGACGGCAATAAGCTGCCGAAATGGGTGTATTCAAGTGAGGCTGTTGTGGGTGGAGATGATTTGCACGATTGCATTGCCGCGGCCTCGATTTTAGCCAAAGTCACTCGAGATCAAGAAATGAGTGAACTGGATGCGGTATTGCC